>CACYQU010000023.1 GCA_902776615.1 uncultured bacterium | reverse complement strand
ATCGACCGAGGAGGGCGACGCCTTTCCTGAAAATCGGCCGAAAAGAGCGCGAGCCCGCGCAAGGCCTCGACAGCCGAGAAAAAATTGGGGAACCTCCAACAGCTATCCCAAGAGATGCAGGTCCGTCTTTTTTGGTATAATGTATCGCATGCACAACAACATCGTCATCGTGATTCCGGCATACGAGCCTGAAAGTTCGCTCACAGATTTGGTTCGCTCCATTCGCGCGGAGTTCAGCCAGATAATCGTAGTGGACGACGGATCGTCCAGGGCGGACGGCATATTCGCCGATGTTTCCAGCATTGAGGGTGTTACGCTGCTCAAGCACGAACACAACAAGGGCAAGGGTGCCGCGCTAAAGACCGCTTTCGCCGAAGTGCTGAAACGATTCCCTTCCGCCGACGGCGTAGTCACGGTAGACGCCGACGGCCAGCATCTACTGCCGGACATCATTTCCGTAGCGGAGTCGACGGCCAAAAACCGCGACCGCTTCACTCTCGGAGTGAGAGGATTCGACGGCGATGTTCCGCTGAGAAGCCGCTTCGGCAATGCATGGTCTCGCTGGACATTCTTCCTTTTGACCGGCACAATGGTCTACGACACTCAAACAGGTCTCAGGGGCATGCCTATGAAGTTTCTGCAGCCGCTTTGCGATATGCCCGGAAACAGATACGAATACGAATCGCGCATGCTCGTGGCGATGGCGCGCATGAAGCAGAAGCCTGTGCAGATCAAGATAAAAACGGTCTACCTTGAAGGCAACCGCACAAGCCACTTCAACCCGATCCGCGACTCGCTTCGCATTCAGGCGACGCTTCTCGCCGCACGTCTTTCGCGCAAAACCGTTCTGCCGTCATGAAGCCGGTGGAATACATAGACCGCAAAAGCGGCGAGCGAATAACCGAGTCTGTCATGGGCGATGGCGCGCTTCGCTTCGCCTACGAAACTTTGCTCGGACGTACGCTGTGGCCGATTCTCTTCGGTTCCGGCGCAGTATCCCGGCTCATGGGGCTATACTACGACTCGTCCGTTTCGCGCAGATCAATACCCAGTCTCGCGTCAATCCCCGGCTGCCGCGCGGATGAAGCCGAAAAGACGCCGGCCGAATACAAAAGTTTCAACGAATTCTTCACGCGCCGACTCAAACCCGGCGCGCGTCCGCTTGGCGACGGCGTGACGAGTCCTGCAGACGGACGGCTGATGCTGTATCTGAACGCAAGCGCCAATATGCCATTCCCGCTCAAAGGCGCGACGCGCTCGCTGGCGGAAGTGTTCGGCGAGAGCGCGGCCGAACTTGCAGGGCGCCGTTTCGACATTGCGGTCGTGAGGCTCGCCCCTGTCGACTACCACCGCTTCCACTTTCCGTGCGACTGCAGCACGCCAACGCAGGCGCGATATGCTCCGGGACGGTACCATTCGGTAAATCCAATCGCACTCGTCCGCCGACCTGATATATACGCCGAAAACGAACGGCAGATAACGGCTTGCGAAGCCGTGTTTGGGCGGTTCTGGATGGTGGATGTCGGCGCATTCGGCGTCGGCACAATAGTGCAGACCTGTTCAGGCGACACGCACAAGAAAGGCGAAGAGAAAGGCTACTTCAAGTTCGGGGGATCTACCGTGATCCTCGTCTTCGAGGCGGGTGCCGTCAAGTTCGACAACGACCTTGTGCGAAATTCGTCCGCCGGTCTTGAAACAAGAGTTCTATGCGGCGAGCACATCGCGTGCGCCGACTAGATTCGCCACCGCCCTTTTGCCGGAACGGGATCGTAGCCGCATGCGCCGAATGGATGACAGCGCAGTATCCGCCATATGCCCAATATGGCACCTTTCGCCGCTCCATGCACTCGAAGCGCCTCTATCATATAGTTTGAGCAACTCGGCTCAAACCGGCATGCCCCGCCCATTATCGGCGAAAGGACAACCTGGTAGCCTCTCACAATCATCGTCAAGAGCCAAGCGAACGGAGAAAGCCTTTCAGCCATCGTAGACCTTCCCCATCAGGCGCAGCATCTCGCTCTTGACCTCGCCACACTTGCGTCCGCGCAATGCGGCGCGTCCTATGAAAATCCACTCCACGCCAACCGGCGCGGAGCCTTCCTTCACAAGCAACCTGAATGCTTCTCGCATGAGCCGCTTGGCCCTGCTGCGATCGACCGCTTCATGGAAGCTTTTCTTGGAAACAACAACGCCGGCCAACCGGTCGGCGTCGGCAGCCGAATAATACCACGCCACTAGGAGACGCCCCTTTATGGAACGCCCCCGGTCGAAGATACGGCTGTACTTCGCGCCGGGGAGTCGCGTGGACATTTTCAAGCCTCAGACCTGCGTAAGGCGCTTACGACCCTTCGCGCGGCGACGGGCGAGAACCTTGCGGCCACCCTTGGTAGACTTGCGGGCACGATAGCCGATTTTCCTTTTCCGCTTGATCTTGGACGGTTGCCATGTCATCTTCATGATTTGCTTTTCCTTTCACCTTAAATTGGTTTGGAGTGAAATTATATCATAATCACCCTTCACCGCGCAAGGGCATGGTTCGCAAGGGCATGGTTCGCTGGCATGGTTCGCTGGCATGGTTCGCTGGCATGGTTCGCTGGGATGGGCATTTTACGCATTTTACGCCGACTGGACCTTGTCAAATGTTTCAACCACTATAGCCGGAGGAGTGCCTCTGTACGTCGCAAGATCGGCAGGCGTAGTCTCGCCGGAAAGCACGCAGACAAAGTCCACGCCCGCGTTGTCCGCTATCGCCTTGTCGGTGTAGAGCCTGTCGCCGACGACGGCAATCTCGTCCGGCGAGAACTCGGCCAGCACCGGCGCGAGCAACGTTGGCGACGGCTTGCCGAACACATGGCTTGGCTTCATGCCGTTGGTGATCTCGAGGAACTTCATCATTCCGCCGATGTCGGGTATAGGGCCGCGCTCGCTGGGACAGCAGTTGTCGGGATGCGTCGCGACAAAATCGACCGGCGACTGGTTCTTCGTGCGCACGGGACACATCGGCGACGGCGGACAGTTCCTCATGTTCCACAGGCCAGTGGCATCCGCGAGCTTGGCGTAAGTGAGCTCCTTGTCGTAAGTGAGCGCGATTAGCTCGTTGCGCTCGGGGTCGTAATCGAGCGACACCCCTACGTCGGCGAGGCGCACCGCCATGTGCGACTTTACCTTCTCGCTGGAAATGAGATAGACCGATTTGTACCCCTTCTCGCGGATGTACGATTCAAGGGTGATGAGCGGGGTGAGTATCTGCCCGGGCACGACAGGTATCGCCGCGCCGGAGATTTTCTTCATGTACTCTTCGGGGCACTTTGATGTGTTGTTCGTGAGATAGTAGAACTTGAAGCGCCCGGAATTCGTACCGTCGATCACGAACTTGACCGCGCTTTCGATCGGATTGGGCCCCATGAACAGGGTGCCGTCCAGGTCGCAGACGAAAGCCTTCTTCTTCGAGAGGTCGAACATCATCCCGCTCCTTCCTGTCTGCGTCACATGTTCGCAGTAGCGACAAGATCTACGCCGGTTTCGGCGACGTTGGGTATGATGACATCGCCGATTCTTATCGGCAGCTGCACCGTCGCCTGGTGCATGGCGAAAAGAACAGCGTCGATCTTGCCCTTCGGGACGGCCGTCCTTGTCTTCACCGGAAGCGGCTTGCGCATGCCTGCCACGCGAACCAGACCCGTCACCATGCGAGTGGGGTTGACGAGCTCGCTGCGCCCGTAGGCCTCGCCCCTTGGACACGTGTGGCCGGTTACAGTAACGGTTCCGTCGGCCGCCTGCTCTACATCCAGTTCGCAGCCTTTAGGACAGTTGATGCATATCATCTTCATTTCGAAACTCCTTTCGCATACTCGGCCGCGCTGCGACCGGCGATCTCGGAATCGCGGCTCACCCAGTCGACGAGGTCGTACACCCTTACAACATTTCCGCCAGCGAATATTCCGGGCACGCTTGTCGCCATCTTCGCATCGACCTTCGGCCCGCGGGTTTTTGGGTCCATCTCGACACCCGCCTTCTTTGTCAGTTCGTTTTCGGGGATGAGTCCGCACGAAAGAACGAGCGTGTCGCAATCGTAGTGCACTTCCGTGCCAGGTATCGGCTTGAGGTTGTCATCCACCTTCGAAACCTTTACGCCCGTCACATGGTCGCGCCCTTCGACATCGGTAACCGTGTGCGAAAGAAGAAGCGGTATATCGTAGTCGTTTAGGCACTGCACCACGTTTCGCATCAGGCCGGACGACTTCTTCATTATCTCCACGCATGCGAGAACCTTCGCGCCGGAGAACGTCAGGCGCCGCGCCATTATTAGGCCGATATCGCCGGAGCCGAGAATCACCACTCGCTTGCCGGGCATGATGCCGTCCATATTGACAAGCCTCTGCACCGTTCCGGCGGTATAAACGCCGGCAGGGCGCGTGCCCGGAGTCATGAGGGCGCCGCGCGGGCGCTCTCGGCAGCCCATGGCCAACACGACGGAACGCGTTCGATATGTCTTGAGCCCTCCTCTGGGACTCATCACCGTAACGGAAATCGGCTCGCCCTGCACCTCCGACGGGCGAATCTCAAGCACCATCGTTCCGCACACGACCGGTATTCCGAGGTTTTCGGCCATGTCGACATAGCGCTGCGCATACTCCGGACCGGTCAGCTCCTCCTTGAAGCGATGAAGCCCGAACCCGTTGTGAATACATTGCTGAAGAATTCCGCCCGGCGCGTCGTCGCGCTCTACGACAAGAACCTCCTCGGCGCCCGCCTCTTTCGCTGCGCACGCCGCCGCAAGCCCGGCCGGGCCCGCGCCGACGACAAGAACGTCGAGCGTCTCGCCGTTTTCCACGCCACGGTCGCCGCCTACGGCTTTCCTGAGCGACTTGGGCGCAGTCTTGCGCGACAGCAGAAACGCCTCCGGCGGCAAACCAAGCTCCGCGCCGAGTATCTCTATGAGGCGCGGCGTGCAGAAGCCGCCCTGACACCGCCCCATCCCGCTGCGCGTGCGGCGCTTGATGCCGTCGAGCGTGCGTGCGCCGACCCTGGCCCTGATCGCCGCGCGTATCTCGCCTTCGGTTACCTCTTCACAGCGGCATACGACGCGCCCGAATGACGGATCGCGCTCCACCAGCTCTGCAAGCTCGGCAGGTTTCATCTCGCGTGTCTTCGGCCACCAGCTCACATCCTTCGACACGAGCGACGGATTCTTGCGCGACACCCCAAGCGTCTTCGCCACGGTCTCGGCCATCCACACGCCAATCGCAGGGGCGCTCGTAAGGCCGGGCGACTCCACGCCGACGGCATTGAAGAAGTTGGGCGCGTCCGGCGCCTCGCCGAGAATGAAATCGCCAACGGTCGTCTCGTGCGCTCTGAGGCCCGAGAATTCGGCGATAACCTTTCCGAGAGGCAAGCCGGGATAAGTGCGACGCGCGCCCGCCTTGACCTTTTCGAGGCCGTCGTATGTGGTCGCTTTGTCCTCCTTGTCGTCTATATCCTCCGCCGTAGGACCGACTATCACGGTTCCGTCGACAGTCGGCGAGACGAGAATGCCCTTGCCCATCTTTGACGGACACTGGAACATTGTGGCGCTGAACACACCGTCCTCATCGCGGTCGAGCATGAGATATTCGCCGCGTCTGGCCCGGATGGAGTATCTTATGTCGCTGACGAGGTTGTTGATTTCATCCGAGTGTATGCCGGCGGCATTCACCACCGCGCGGGACGCGAAAACGCGCCCGTCGGCGCATGACACGCGCCACTCGCCGTCAACGCGCTCGACCTTCACGACCTTGGCGTCGAAGAAGAATTCCGCGCCGTTTGCCGCGGCGTTTTCGGCGTAGCGGAATGTAAGTTCGTACGGACAGCATATTCCGCCCGTCGGCGCCCAGAGAGCCGCAGTCGCCTCCGGCGAAACATTAGGCTCGCGGCGGCGAAGTTCGTCCTGGGAAATGATCTCAGTGGGAACCCCGTTCGCTTCTCCGCGGGCCTTCAAATCGGACAAGGCGGCCTCGTCGTCAGCGCCAAAAGCCAAAACCAACGATCCGTTGCGCCTGAACGGCACTCTGAGTTCGCGGCAGACATCCTCGAACATCCTGTTCCCAAGGACGTTGAACTTCGCCTTGTTGGACCCTGGCTTCGCGTCAAAGCCCGCATGTACGATTGCGCTGTTGGCCTTGGACGCGCCTTCTGCGACATCGCTTCCGGCCTCAAGCACTGCTACATTGAGATTGTAGCGGGTCAGTTCTCGCGCAATCGCACAACCGACTACGCCAGCACCTACAACTATTGCATCTTTTTTCATTGCGGGTTATTTTAGCAAAACCCAACCGGAAAAGCAATGTGCGCCTGGCGGGTCTACGAGACCCGGTCCTTGCGGAAGAAGAAAAGCCGCGCCGCCAGAACCGCAACCGCGCCAATGGCGTAGACGCCGCCAAACAGCGCGATGCCATGCTGATAGGAGAAGTGTTCGCCGACATATCCAAGAACGGCAGTCGCAGGACAGCCCACGAGAAACGCCCCGCAGAGATACACGCCCATCGCCGACGCGCGGTATCGCGGCGCGACCACCTCGAACAGCCCCGAATAGAGAGAGCAGTCGAAGAGCCCGCCGCCGACTCCAAACACGAACGTCATCAGGCAGCAAAGCCAGAGACTCGGCATGTAAACCATCGCCGCCATAGTCGGCGCAGAAATCGCCATGCCTATCCACAACATGTTGATTCGGATCGCCGGAAAGCGATGCGCCAAGCGGTCTGAAAGGCGCGCGCCGGCTGCGATACCAAGAAACGAGCCTATGTAGAACCAAACGACGGAATGCATCGCGGCAGACGCCGGCGAGAGCGCAAATCCGCCTAGCTCGCGGCCTTGGCGCATAAACAGCGGAAGAAACGTGCGAAAGCAGTTCGAACCGAAAACAAGCATGCCGAACGCAAAAGTCAGCAACACTGCCGTGGGTTTGGAGACCATCGCAAGCGCTGCTTCCCTGAAGCTGGCCCGAGACTCCCCTTCGCCGCCACTCTCGCGACGCCCCACAAGCGGCGGCGTATCCCTAAGCAGAAAAGCGAGGGCAAATGTCCACGCGACTCCGATCGCGCCGAACCCCCAAAACGCGTAACGCCATCCATCCGCCGAAACAGAACCAAGCCACCCGGCGAGGGCGCTTGCGGCTATGATGCCGAAGTAGAGCCCGGTTTGATATATGGAAAGCGCGGTAGAGCGCGTCTCTTGGTGGTACTGGGCGATGAGCGAACTCGCCGACGCGGGAATCATGCATTGGCCAATTCCGTTCATAAGCCCGTACATGACGAGCATTCCGGCGAATCCACCGACGAAGCCGGTTCCCAGCACGCTCGCGGAGAAGAGCAACGCGCCTGCGACGACAACCCATTTCCGCCGAAGCATGTCCGCCGCGATTCCTGCGAGCGGCACTGCAAGCCCGTACGCGAAGAGAAACGCCGTGCGAGTGAACCCCCACTGCGCGTCGCTCGTGCCGGGCAGGGACGCCTTGATATCAGGCAGCGATGCGTTGAAAATCTGGCGCGTCGCATGCATGAGGAAGTACGTGAACGCCAGCAACGCCAGCATAACCCACTTGTATCGCTTGTCTGATTTAATTTCCGGCATCTCTGTCTTACCTTCCCGCGAAGAATCTCACGAGACGCTGAACATGCGCGGCGCAGGCGTCGATGATCGGATCCGCCAGCTTGTCGGGCGGAACGAATGCGCCGTTCAGATCTTGATAGACTTTAAGCGTCGACTTGATGTACGTATCGAGAAACTCCGTAGCGATGTTCACCTTCGCGATTCCGCTTTCGATCGCGCGGCGGACGTCGGCAAGCGGCGTTCCGCTTCCGCCGTGCAGCACGAGCGGCGTGTCAGGCAAGGCTTCGGCGATTGCCGCGCACCGACGGATGTCCAGCTTGGGCTCGGCTTTGTAGTAGCCGTGGGCCGTGCCAATCGAGACGGCGAGCGCATCCACGCACGTCGCCTTCGCGAACGCGACTGCTTCTTCAACATCGGTAAGCGCGGTTTCGTCTCCCTGCGCGACATGTCCGATTTCGCCTTCGCAGGTGGCGCCGAGGGCATGCGCGCAGTCCGCCACGAACTTTGTCCACTTGACGTTCTCGTCATACGGCGAGCGCGAGCCATCGTACATAACAGATGTATAACCCCATGCAAGCGCGTTTCTGGCCTGTTCCACGGTGGAGCCGTGGTCGAGGTGCAGCGCGACCGGCACCTTCGCCCTGAACGCCAAACGCTGGAGTGTGCCTATCAAGTCGTAGGCCTTGCCAGTGTCGAAGAGCCGCATGTAGAGTTGTATGACCACCGGCTCGTTCTCGGCCTCGGCGGCCTTCAGAACTGCCGCCGCCGTTTCGTAGTTCGTGATGTTGAACGCACCGACGGCCTTCTTCGAACGGCGGGCTGCGCTCAGCATCTCCTTCATGTTCACAAGCATGACGCGGTGAGCTCCTCTATGGTAACGGCGTTGAGCTTGCCGTACTTCACAAGCGCGCGCTTTGCGTATACGGAGCCGACGACAAGCCTGTCCTTCTTCGGGTCGTCCGCACGCGCCGCGACATATTCCGCAAGCGATTTCACGAGCTGCGGGTGAAGCCTGTCGAGCACTACCGCGCCTTCGCCGCAGTTGTACGACTCCTCGTCGTTCGTGCCGAACGGCCTGCACGTCGCCTTCAGCTGGGCAAGCAGGTTCTCGTGGCACTTGCATCCCTGGTAGTTGCGAATGAAGTCGTCGGCAAGCGCGTACACCTCGCCGGCGGATTTCGCGAACTTCAGCTTCGCCTGTGCGACGAAGCCCGCGAGCGACTTCACCTCGCACGGCAGCTTTACGCCGAATCCGGGGTAATCCTGCTTGAGCGCGTTTACGGCCGCAGGGTTCGAGACGACGAGAGTCTTCACGCCCTCTTCCCTGAGAAACGCGGCGAACTTCTCTGCCGCAGCTTTCGCCTCCGGAAGATAGCCGAGAACCTTGAGAGCCTTGCCGATAGATCCGCCGGTGATCACCTTCGGCGAAACCTTCGCGGCCGCGAAAAGCTTCTTCGCGGCTGCGACGGCCGATTTGTCGGATGCGGTCGATTCGTCGAGAAACCACGCGAGATCTCCCTTGCCCTCGACCTTCCACGCAGACGACCTGGAGAATTTCGCAGCAAGCCTTTTCACGGCGTCAGGCGCTTTGCCCGCCTCGACGACATCTGCGCGCACCGCGAGGGCGAGGCCGTTTTCGTCAAAATGGTTCACGCAGTGATGGCGACAGCACGCCGAAAGATCCTGGCGGTATAATGCGGCGACAAAGTCCTCGTCGTCGAACGAGTTGGTTCCCGTTCTGAGCCCGTAGATCATCGCCGCACGTACGCGAGGCGTGTCAACCTCGGTAAAGCGGACGTTCCCGATTGGCGAGAGGTGCCGGCACATGAAGCAGAACCGGCAGTTCATGATGGCGTCTTCGAATTTGTCAATATGCATTGCAATCGCTCCTTTCCTTGTCAGCAGCCCGCGAAGCCGAGCTTGCCGGGATTCATTATGCCGTTGGGGTCAAGCTGCTTCTTGATTCCTTCGAGAACAGGCATGGCCGAACCGTATAGATCTTTGACGTACCTGCCGAGCTTGAGCCCCACGCCGTGGTGCTCGTTGATCACGCCGCCGTTCGCAATCGCGGCGCGGATCGCCTTGTCCCACACGGCATTGTAGAGCGCCGCCGCCTCGCGCTCGTTCGGCGGCACCTTGTCGCCCGGAAAAATGAAGCGCGCGTAGAGCATGCAGCCCCATTCGTACCAGTGGGAAAAGTGTCCGATGAAACGGGCGTCGGGGAACTCCTTGTTGACGACGTTCTTCATCGCCCAGTACACTTTTTCAATATGCGCGAAGTCTGCAACGGTGTCGAGCGTTCCAAAAGCCTGCGGCACATGGAACATATAGCCCGGATAGAAGAACTTGTATTTGTTCTCCCACCACCATTCGCCACCCTTCGCGCCGAGATCCTTGCCCTTGAACTGCCGCTCCATGATCTCGCGAGCGTACTTCATCTGAGAGGCGACGATGTCCTTTCTGCCGTCGAAGCCGAACACGAGGTAGGCGCCCTTGTCGAGGTCGATTCCGAAAACCTTCGAGACATGGGTCTTCGTCTCGGTTTCGTCGTAGAGACGCATCGCGCACGGCCCTAGGCGGGAGCGCATCAGCGTCGCGCCAGCCTGCATCGCCGTGTGGAAATCCTTGAAGATGTAGGCGCGGAACTCGCGGGCCTCCGGCTGGGGGTGTACCTTCAGCGTAACCTCGGTGATCACGCCGAGCGTTCCCTCGCTGCCGAGGAAGAGCATCGTAAGATCCGGACCGGAAGCATGGCGCGGAACAGGAAGCGTGCGGATGATCTCGCCGGAAGGCGTAACCACCTCAAGGCTCATCACCATATCCTCTATCTTTCCGTATTTCGTCGACAGCACGCCCGTTCCGCGATGGGCGAGGAAGCCGCCTATCGTCGCGCACGAGATGGACGCCGGCAGGTGCATCGTCGAAAAGCCCTCCTTGTTGCAGTTCCATTCGAGATGGCGCGCGATGATGCCTGTCTGGCAGCGGACGGTGTAGCTCTCCTTGTCGACGCCGTAGTACTTGTTCATCCGCTTCATGTCAAGCACGATTCCGCCGTAGACAGGCAGCGCGCCGCCCTGCGAGCCGGAGCCTCCGCCCCACGGCACGACGGGAATGCGGTACTGCGTTGCGATCTTCATCACCTTCGACACCTCTTCGGTCGAGCCGGGGTGCACTATGAAATCGGCCTGCGGACACGGTCGGCCACGATCGTGCCACATTTCAGGTATCCAGTAGTAGTCGATCGAATGGCCGAACTTGTCGGCGAATTTCACGTCTACGTTCGCGGCGCCCACGGCGTCCGCGAGTTCGGTTCGAATCATTTCGAACATGTAGCTTTCAGGCTTGACTTTCATTTTTCCTTCCTTTGATCATGCGTTTTTCACCCATGCATGGGCCGGATCCATGGAGCTCACGAGCCCGCGGCCCTGCGAGCCGGCCATAGTCCAGAGATAGTACATCTGATAACCCGGCGCTCCGACAAGCGGATGGTACCCCTCGGCTATCGCGACGGTATCGTAGTTCTGCACGCGATAGGCTTCGTTCAGTGAGCCATCGGGCTTGTAGACCGACTGGAAGCCGAAACCCTGCGGCGGATCGAAAAGGTAGAAGTAGGTCTCCTCCATATCCAGCTCGGCCGGCGGATTGTTCACGTCGTGACGATGGCTCGGATAGCCCGACCAGTTGCCGCTCGGAATCATTCCCTCGCCAATGTAGAAGTGCTCGGAGTCGAACTTCTCGTCGAGGATTATCTCCGAGGTGCGCGTCCAGTTGTCGCGTCCAAGGGCGATGTGGCGCGTGTCCTCCGGCTTGATGAGGGTGGGGCGCGCGGTGTCGCGCGTCGCCGGCGATGCGTTGTAGGCGAGCTCCACGTCGGAAAGCGCCGCGATCGAGTACTTCGTGCGGCGCGGCAGGTAGAGGCAGTGGGGCTTGCCGGTGAACGGCGAGGCGCGACCGTTCGCCACCTCAAAGGCCCAACCGTCGCCGCTGGCCGAGAAATTGCCGCCCATCAATACGAGCGCAACCTCCGTTTCGCCAGTGTCGCCTTCGTAAGTCGTGCCCTTGGCAAGCTTCAGAAGGCCGAAACGGGTCAGTTTCATGCCAAGCTCGCCGACATCGAACACTTTGTTGTAGCCCAGCACGGGCGCTAGGGAGACTTTCAGGTTCATGTGTGCATTCCTTTCTGGATCATTTGAATATCAATGTCAAAACGGACCACTGTCCGCCGGGGAGCGGAAGCGACTTGTACTTTCCTTTGTACTTGACGACCAGACGACGCCGCTGTATTCGGCGAACAAGCGAGCCGTCGCAGGCGACGACAAGCACGTATTCGCCGTCGGGATTTCTGAAGAGGATGAGTTCCGTGCCGTCGCGGAAACCATCAACCTCCATTATGCTCGCGCCGCGCCTTACGAACGGGCCGATATGCCTGAACAGGCGGTATTGCGGCGAATAGGCGACATCGTGCGTCTCGGAGTCCACCACCACGAAGCCACCGCAAAGATGTGCACCCGTCGCCGGAGTGCCAAGCTCGTCGAGGCACAGGTTCCACGACGTAAACAGCTCGCATCCGTTCTGCAGCATGGCGAAGACCCTCGCCGCCCACCAGATCTCGGTGCGCTCCTGCAAAACGACGTGCGGCCCGTTTTCGGTGTGGAAGAACCTGATGTTTGGATGCGCCGCCTTTACCGTCGGCAGATTGGTGGCGCAAGCGGGATCGCAGTAGAAGTGCCATGCCACGCCGTCGATGGCGTCCTTTACGCCAGGCGTCGCAAGCAGTTCCATCACGCGCGGAATGTCCTTCGGCTTCGGATTGTGGTCGTGCACCCATATTCGCGTGGAGAGACCGGCCTTGCGAAACGCAGGCGCGAGGTGGTCGCGCACGAACGCCCCCTCCTGCGCTGCGGTGTAGGTGCAACTTGGATACTGCCCTGCGGTGTCGTAAACCGTTTCGTTCTGCGGAGTTACGGCGTCTATGGCGACACCGCGCGCCGCATAGCCCTGCACGTACTTCACAAAGTAGTTCGCAAGCGCTGGCATGCACTCGTCGCGGAGGCTGCCGCCGATCATCAGGCCGGAAGTCTTCATCCAGCCCGGCGGGCTCCACGGCGAGGCGAATACGAAAACGTCCGGCCGCAGCGCCTTGATTCGCCGTGCAATCGGCACGAGAAACTCCTCGTCGCGCGCAAGCGAGAAATTCTTCATCTCCACATCGCCCGGCGTGTCGTCGTAGCTGTAGAGACCGGTCGAATAGTCGCTTGCGCCGATGTTCAGGCGAATCGCGCCTAGGTTGCAGCCTGCAGGCGTGAAAAGATCGCGCATCAGGCTTTCGCGGCGTTCGGCTGGCATGTTCGCGAACACCCACGCCGAAGCATCGGTGAGCGCCGCGCCGAGAGCCAGAAACTCGTGCTTCGGCTTGGCGGCGTCCACATCTAGCGCCTCGACAGCGGGATAGGGGTGGATCGTGAAGCCGCTCGTTGCGATTTCGCGGAACCCCTTCGCCTCGGTCGTCTGGAAAAGACGGAGCACCTCCCCGCCCTCGGCGCCTACGAACGCCGCTGCAATCAATGCCGCAAACAACGTCATACTACTTCACGAGATGCATTTCAATGTTCATGTTGCGGCAGAAGGCCGTAAGCTCGTCGACGCGATCGCCGTACATGAGCGCATAATGGTGCTCCCAGCCGTTTTCCATCACCTCGCGGCGGATAGCCTCGCAGCCCGCGTCGAACTTTACGTTCAGGGGCGTGCCGCGCACGAAAAGGTCGGTATCGACACCCGTGCCTGGACATACGAGCATTCTGAAGCCGGTTCCGTCGCGCGTCTCGCCCAGGCGCGCCAGCGTGACGCGGCCCGGCTTAAGCGGAAATTCGCCCGTACACCCCTTCACGCCGCCGCCCTCCACCGTTGCGGAGCAGTGAAGCTCGGGCTTGTAGCCGGGCTTGCAGAGCTTGCACGGCGCCGCGCCGCAGTGCCACACGGTTCCGTGGTCGCCCTCGCAGATTATGAGGTCGCAGAAGAACGGAAGTTCGCCCGAGATGATCTGGCCGATCTTCATCATTACGGCGCCGTAGATGTCGCCCTCGCAGGCTGTCAGACAGCCGTGGTTCGTCAGGTGGCCGAGCGTAGAGCAGACTGCTATTCCGTAGAACTCGTTCAGAATGACCTCTGGCCAGCAGCGCATCGCAAACGTGTCGACGAAGAATTTTTCCTTGAGCTTCATCACCGCGGCGATGAGGCGCGCGGACTTCTCTTTCTGCGCGCTGCAAGGCGCGTCGGAGGCAGGCGTATCAAGATCCCCGTCGATGATGGCGATTCCCTTTGCGACCTCGGCGGGCGTCAGGTTCTGCGCGACGGTGAAAAGCTCGTGCTCGGTGATGATCTTCACCTCGGGGCCGAGAGTGCGACGCAGCATCATCTCGTCCACGCAACTCGTGAAAAAGCCGGGCACGCGTCCGCCAATGAGTCCGATGCGCATGCGTCCGAGCGCTTTCATGGCCTGCGCTACGCGAATCTGCTTCATGAGCTGCTCTTCGGCCTCCTTCGTGCCAGCTTGCGCGTGGACGTAGAAATACGGAATGCCGAGACGCCACATGTGGTGTGCATTCATGTTTGCCGCGCAGAACGAGTTGTTCTGCAGTCGCCCGCCCTTCGGGTCGGGTTCGGGCTGGGACCACAGAAGCACCGGAACCTTTAGCCTTTGCGCAAACATCGGCGGCACGACGCCAAGCGAGAATGTCAGAAAGTGAGTGACGACGAGGTCGGGACGCTCCTTCTCCCATTGCTCCAGAACCTCGATCGCCTCGCCCTCCAGCGCCAGCATGTGGTCTGGTGCGACCACCTCCACGTCGGGAAGCGTCTTGAGGAAGGCGATTGCGTTTTCGCGCGCGGCCTCCAGCGTGTCGTTTGTCCAGTTTACCTTGCTGAGCGGCAGATATCCGATCTTGAACATTTCAGTTTTTCCTTTCCTTTAGAAATTCCTCAACCTCCGCGCGGGACGGCGCGGAGGGGGGCCGGCCCGAGAGGCCGCGGCACTTGATTGCCGAAACCGCCGCGCCGAAGCGCTGGCACTCCATGAGGTCGCGGGTCTCAAGCCATCTCACGGCGAAGCCTGTGTGGAAGAGGTCGCCGCATCCGGTCGTGTCCACCACCTTTTCCACACGAAACGCCGGACACTTGACGAAGTCCTTCCCGTCGAAGCACATCGACCCCTTCTCGCCCATCGTTGCGCCGCAGACCTTGGGCCTGTATTTCGCCCACACCCGTCTCACGGCCTCTTCGGCATCGGCGAGGCCTGTGAGCTTCAAAATGAACTCCTCCGAGCAGATGAGAAGGTCAGCGAGCGCCAGCAGTTCGTGCATTCCGTCGCGATGGGTTCCGGCGTCGTAGTTGACGAGCACGCCCGCCTCGCGCGCGACCTTGGCCGCAGCAATCGCGCCGGCCGCGTTGTGCCCGTCAAGATGCAGCACCTTCGCGGACGCGATAGCGCCGGCGTCGATCTCGTCTGCGGAGAGTTCGTCGAGTCCTTCGCGTGTCCATGCGCAGGAGCGACCGCCGGTAGGCTCGTCGATCCACAGATAGGCGATCGCGCTCGTCGCGCCCGGGCGAATCTTCACCATCGACGTATCGACCTTCTGGCGCGCAAAGTCCGCGAGAATCATCCGCCCGTCGGCGTCGTCGCCGACCGTTCCCGCAAACGCGGCCGAAAGCCCGAGCGACGCCGCTGCGGCGGTGGAGTTCGCCGCCGGCCCGCCGCCCATCACGGCATGCGCGAGCATTCGCACCTTCGTGTCATGCGGTATGAACGGCAGCACCGCCAGATGGTCGTTGGAGCAGAACCCCAACCCTATGTAGTCGAACACTTTCATCACAGAAGATTATACCATAAAGGCCATGAGAGATGGACACCATGTTTTGAGAAGAAATGAGAGCATTTGATAACATCAAAACGCTGTGGTATACTATCCGGCATGGACACCCTCAGAATCAGGAAGATGATGGCGTATCTAAAGAGCCACAAGACCTGCTCTCTCGACGAACTGATGAAGCGCTTCGACGTTAGCCCGGCAACTGTCCACCGCGATGCGGCGGAACTGGCAAAACGCGACTCCGTCGAACGAGTGCGTGGCGGTCTAGTCTACCGCGATGCGCCAGACCCCAGCGGCGACCCGGAGGCCTACCGCGAGCGCGTCGTCTCGCACAGGGCCGCCAAGATCGCGGCCGCGCGAAAGGCGCTCGCCGTCATCGAAGAAGGCGACATACTGTTCCTGGACTCGTCCACCACCACCTACGAACTCGCCCTTCTGCTTCTGCACGGCGGATTCGACCACCTTACGGTAATAACCAACTCCATCGCGGTAATGCACCTGTTCAGGAAATTCCCTCCGCACTGGGCCATGATCGCCTTGGGCGGCAACTACGACCCGCAGCTCAACTCGATCCTCGGCGTCTCGGCGCTCGAGCAGCTGTCGCGCTTCAACATCACGAAGGCGTTCGTCTCGGCGTTCGGGCTGGACGACCGGACGGCCACGACCAACCATGAGCGCCAGGCGGAGATACTGCGAAAGGTGCTGGACGCAGCCGACAGAAGCTATCTGCTCGTCGATCGGTCGAAGTTCCGCCGAAAGGGACTCTACCGCATCGCGGCGCGAGGCGGTTTCGACGCGATTCTGACCGATAGTTAATGCTGCACATGGTGTTTGAAGGCCACAACGCGCGTACATTGCATGTTTAGCCTACATCGGCAAAGACACCGTGATCCTCACGAGCAGCTGCCGTTTTTCGACATAGTGATCACGCCGTTTCGCTCGCAGATGCAGCGAACGGCGGCAAAATCGGCTTGCCTCGCATCTTCGTCCATGCGAAACGCCGCAAGCATACCTGCCGCCTGGCCCGTAGCCATGCATTGCGCCTACACGCGGATTGACGCGAACGGCGCAGATTCGGCCGCGACGAGGCAGCCGGCCCCGCGCCCAAATGCGCCGGCACGACGTCTAGGTTCTGGCTTGCATCGAACCAGCCGCGCCCCGTTATGTTCAAGCCCGCGTCGGAACCAATCGGGGACAGTCACTAGGCGACTCCGTCCCAGCCCTTCGGGGCTTTGATCTTTGACAACTGAACTTGTGACGAGCGCGGCGGGCGACATTCACTGGGAGAGCGCATAAACTGAGAGAGCGGGCGTCTCATCCGCTTACATGGAGGGTTTTGAATCTTACATCTGAGCGGGCGGGACGCCCGCTCTCCCAAGTGTATGGTCTTCTCCTGCCACCTATAGCGGTCAGACCTGCCACCTCTACGCGCTAGACCTGCCACCTCTGGCGGCTAGACCTGCCACCCTAGACATCTTCATATGCCGCGGGTGCAGCGAAACGCAACCGGGAGGCCCTCGATGTCTTTGTCTATCTTGCCGCAATTTCTGCCTGCAGCTGTCTACTTGAATATCACATCGCGTGTGAGAAGAAACTGACGCTTCACGCCGAGATCCTGCATCCAGCACTTTGTGTAATTCGTGAGGAACGGGCCGGACCCCGGGCCGTGCGTCCCGCCAAGATCATTGTCCCAAAGCCACTGCGGAGTCGGCCAGATGCAGATCTCCGGTCTGACCACCGCGTAGAACTCCTTGCTCGCGCCCATCTGTCCGTGATGGGACAGAAAGCAGACATCGCTTTTCAGCTTTTCCGGCGGCAGCGTCGCGAGCATCTTCGCCCCCATCTCCTCGCTCACGTCGCCCGTAACCAGAACGGACTTTCCGGCGTTGACGACTCGGTAGCATACGCTGGAGTTGTTGATCGCGTCGCGCCGCATCGAAAGATCAGGCTCGTTCAGGCACTCGAACGAAAGGCCTTCACCGAAGTCGAACACATGGCCGACGCCGGGCTTCTCCACACTGATCCCGCTCTTCGCGAGGTCGTCGAGAAATTCCCTTACATGCGGCAGGCCGGACGGCGAGACCTCCGCGATGAAGTCGAGCGGAACGAAATTGTGGACGACGCGGCCAATCTTCAATCCGCCGCAACCAGGCTTCTTCAATATCTCGCCGAGCGCCCTGTAATGGTCTCTGTGCGCGTGGGTGAGAAACCACGCGTCCACAACGCCGCCGAGCCGCTTGATTTCGCCCAGCAGAAACTCGCCGTCCGCTCCCCAGCCGCCGTCGACCATGACGATTCTGCCTGACGGCGAGCGGAAGAGCGTCGAGAGACTTATGTCCGTCGTGCGGCCGGAGTACATGAACATCTGCCATCCGCCGCCGAAGTACTGCGCCTCTGTCGCGGGCGGTAGCGTCCCCGTCCGCAGCGGACGCTCCGCAGCCTGCGCGGCGCGCGATGGAACAAGCGCACCGCCGGCCGCCGCACAAAGAGCGCCTTTGATAAAACCTCTTCTATCCATACACGGCTTTCAGCGGATTATGAGCATCAGTCCCTTGTTGAAGCGCAGATAGACGCCGTCGGCAGCGTACTTGAGCCCCCAGCCCGCCGGCAGAGCGCTCTCGTCGAACTTCTTGTCATACCCGCTGTCAAGAATCTTGTACGAAGTCTCCCTGTCAAGCGTCTCAGGATTCATGACTTTGACCTTGAGACCGGAAATATCCTGCCCAGCCGCAACCTTGAGGCATGAGCAATCGGCACCTTCTGCGCCGATCGTCACTTCGTAGTCGCCCGAAAGCGAGCATGTTGTCATGAATGTAATTGTGCCGTCGGCAGAAGGCGCAACACCGCCCACGGAAGAAGCCGTCATGCCGTCAAGCTCGCCGCTGCCTTCTACGCGAGCGATAGACAGAACCGTCGGGCGCCGCGGATTTTCAGAATCGTAGGTGCTCGCAGTAAGGCGCGTGTCTTCGCCTCCTCCAAGACGCAGTGTCGTGCCGTCCGGGATTGCATGGTCCGCACGCGCCTGAATGCGTCCGCTTTCGAGAACGGTCGGTCCGTTGTAACTGTTTGCGGAGATGAGTACGAGAATGCCAGACCCCTTCTTGAAGAGGCCACCGTCAGTTTCTCCCTCGCCGACGCCAATCTGGAGCGGCTTGCCCCACCAGAGGTTCACGCCGTTCGAGAGATCAAAGCCCGCGCCCTTTTCACCAACCGTAAACGAGACGTTCGCCCAGTTCGCGGCAGCCCCAGCGTAGAACGCACGGTTCTCCTTCGTCGCCTGGAGACAGCCGCCGTTGAATGCAAAGATGCCTGTCGAAGCATTGTCCATGCGGAGCTGATGCACCGCAATCAAACCTCCCTCATCGAGGTGGACTTCAGATTGATTGGAACCCGACTGGCTCACGCGCAGCTGGTTCACCGCGAGGCTCCCGCCCTTCGTTACAGTGAGCTTGCCGGGCGTCGTAAGCCCGTTGATCCACTGGACTCCCTCAGACATGACAACCTTGCCGCCGTTAGTGACAACTACCTGCCCGTACGCGCCGACATCGACGTAGCGGTCTTTGTTGTCTGCCATCTTCGGCGAATAGAGTTCTCCGCCGTCAACAAGCAGATACCCCCTGTCTGTCGAGAAGGCCGATCCGTTGCCCTTCACGTAGGCGATCGCGTCCTCCCCAGTGCTGGTGGCGGGGCCTGTCACAACTGTCGTGCCGCTCGCGAGTTTGAGACGACGCGTATCGATGAAGAGCCGTCCGAAGGCGTTGGTACGCCCTTCGCCCGGATCGAACGTGACGAGGCCGCCCCAGTTGCTGCGGATCTTCACCTTCGTGTCCAGACTGTAGTCCGAATCCTCCTCCGGTTCAGCGACGATTTGCGCCTTGTAGGTGAACGGGCTGTTGGAGCCGGTCCACAGAGCCGCGCCCGATTTGATTTTGACGATTCGGTTGGAGTGGACGGTGATGGAGGCGTTCCCGTAGATTGTAGGGTTGCCGCTATTGATCACGATGTTTTCCGTTGGCGCGGCTGGGGCGGGGCCGAAGGAACCGTCACCTTTCGCCATGAGGAACACCGTCCCGTCCAGCACCGTGCTCGTCTGAAGGTTGTTCACGCTGTCGAGATATGCGCTGCGCCAATCGACGCCCGTCGCATAGAAATGGAGCGAGCCGTCGTCTCGTCCGCTCGCAAGCGGGACGTTGAAGTGCTGATCCTTCGCGCCGACGGGGGTGATGGTGCCCTTGACGCGCAGAGGGCCGGCGCCGTTGAAGGTGTAGGCGACATTGTTGATCGTGAGGTCGTTCACGAGGCGTTCGGAGCCAACCGACAGCGTAGTCTGCGAAGAGGAGCCTAAGACGGCGTTGTTGCCGTCCACCCACACCTCGCCGCTGTTCCAGTTGGCCGACGAACCATCCCAGTTTGCGTTCACGGGCGACGACATCCATGTGTAGTCCTGTGCGACGATTTCGGCTTTCTTCCACTGCCATGTGATGCGGACGAGCGCCGATGTGTCCGAGAGAGTGCAGGATGTTTCGCCGTCATGCGCGACGCTCTCGCCCCAACCCGAGCCGTTCCATGTTTCAAGCGTGTAGCCGGTGCAGTCGTAGATGGCACCGCTCTTTGTCGCCGTCTTCGGGGCGGAGAACTCGTGACCTTCGGCGTCAATCATGTACATTCCGGATGTCTCGCTGCCTTCAAGACCCTCGACGGACGTCGCGACGACAACATTCGTCGCAAACCCTGCGCCAAAGAACCGCGCGGCGTCAAGCGAGTAGTTCTGGGCGATTTCCAAAGGCGTCAGCTGCCGGTCGTAGAGGCGGATGGTGTAAACCTCGCCCTCCCAGCCTTGGGTGGTATTCTGGCTCGTATTCGTCTTGCTTCTGGAGCCAAGCCGCACCATGGTGCTGTTGCCATCGACGCTCCACGTGTTCGCGTTCTTTGCCCCCGCGTTGTTCTTCTCGCCATCGCGGTAGATGTCGACAACAGCATTTGAGTCGTTGTACAGCGCGACGAGAGACGAAGGCTCGCAATCGGACACAACAGTGTGCTGGGTATTCTTCGCGCCGTCAAAATAGACTTTGGCGTTCTTCCATGGCGCTGCCGTGTCGGTGTAGTCGAAGGCGACGTAGCGCGTATCGACGCCGCCGCACCAAAGGAGGCGGCCCTTGCTTGTCGCCTTCTTATAGACGATCTCGATGGTCTTGTACGTCGTGTTGCCACTCTTGCCATACGCCGGGCAGACCCCGTTGGCGAGGCTGTTCATGTAGAAGGCGTTGCCGTTTCTCCACCCGGCGCCGGAATTGGAGACGATCGTCATGTCGTTGTCGCCCACGAGATCTTTCCATGTCGTTGCGCTGGAATCGTGCGTTCCTGTTCCGGCGTTGTCGATGGCGTCCCACCGCGCAACAAGTCCGGACTCGGCGTACGTTCCGGAGATTGGCTTGAACCCGGCGAACGCCGAAGCGCCGAGATAGACGACGGCAAGCGCGATGCCCGCCTTTGCCGCGAATGACTTTGTAGTTCTCATGCTTGTTTCTCCTGTTTGCTTTAGTTGATTACTTGCAATTCAAGTCTACGCCGCGCGATTGGGTGTCGGCGAAATCTTTCAAGAACTTGCGCCAGCCGTCCGCGCCGCCGCGTCCCGCCGCCGCGACCATCCAAACCTGCCCTTCGGGACGCCAGGCCGCGCCTGCCGCGAGGCGCGTCGAACCGACCGGCGAGAACATCGCGTCCGGATGCGGCGCGCCGTCGCCGGAGATCCAGTAGATGAAGTAGCGCATCGTCTGCGCGTAGCTCGCGCCGCCGCACCATGCTCCGTCCGCCGAACGTATCCACACCGCGCTCGCGGGCGCTTTCCAGACGTTCTGCGGAGCGCGGTAGCCGCCCTTCGCCCAGTCGCCGGACCATGGCGCGTACTGGCGGAAGAACACCTTGATATCCGAGAAATTCTCTGCGCAGGTGTTCTCGACGCTCACCACGTTCGCGGCAAACCACGGTTTCGCGGCGAACGGCATCACATCATACACGAGCCTAAACGACTTCGCCCCCTTCGCGCCTACGCCTGTGACGCGAAGCGCGCCACGCTCTGGCAACCACTCGACGGATTCGACGCGGTCGATATCCTGATAGTCGCCGTGATAGAGCATAAAGGTGAACGGACCGCACTCAAGGCCGTCCGCGACGACGGAATCGAACGCATAGCGGCCTCCGATGCGTCCCTTGAGCTTGAGACCCGTCGGCGCGTCAAGGCTGTATTCGTCGCCGCTCTGCGTGAAAACGGCGCTCGCGCATGAGGCCGACGCGTCACACGGGAAAACGGCGGCCTTCGCCTGCGCGGCGCGGTCGACCGCGCGGACAAGCGGCATTTCGCCGCGCGCGTGGAGCGCCTCGGCCTGCGGATTGAGGCGCGCGAACATAGAGGTTATTCCGGCGTATGGTTCGCCCCGCCCGTTGACAAGCCCGTAGTTTGAGTCTTCGGGGAACTTGCGGCTTATGCCGAGCGCGGGTTCATCGACCCACATAAAGTAGTCGTAGCCGACCATGAACGGCAAGGCGAGAAGAGTGCGCGCGAAAAGCTCCGTCGCGCGGACGCGCTCGGTCTGGGTGTTGAAGCGCTGGCCCGCGCCGCTTGAGCACGGCAGCCCCGCATCGAGCGCAGGGAAGCTCCACTCCGTTATGAGCATCGGCTTCTTCGCCCATTCGTAGCGCAACGCGTAGGCGTCCGCCGCCTTGATTGCGTCCTTGCGGGAAAAGTAGACGACATTTTCGTCAAGATCCGCCCACGGGTAGTTGTTGAACGTAAGTATGTCGCAGACTTTTCCCGCCTCCTCCCAAACGACGCGGTGTGCGGAGCTGAGGCCGGCGAAGCGCGCACCGAGCAGAAGGTGGTTCGGGTCGTGCCTGCGGACGGCCTCGCCGATTATGCCGAAATAGCGTCTCGCCGCGAGGCGCAGAAAGCCTGTCTTCGCATCGAGCGGCACGTCTGCGGCACCTGCGACTAGTCCGCGCGCGGCGAGATACTCGTCAAGTGCGCGGCGCGCGTGACGCGTCTGCGACATCTTCGCAACGGCGTCGTAAAGACCGGTTTCGGACGATCCCTTCGCGCCCCATGCGAGCTCGTTGTCGAAGAAGTAGCCGAGGATAGAGCGGTCTTGTTTCTGAGGTGCGCACTTCCGCGCCGCCTGTTCGTCGCAGAATGCGGCGAAATCGGGACGGAACACGTCAGGGAAAGCGGTTCCTGGAGTTCCCTCGAATCTGGAAATCGCGAAGTCGTCCCCTTTCGCGCAAAAGCCCTCGCCCACGCCGAGAAACTCAATGTGGAGGAGCCCTCGCCCGCGCAGCTCGGGCGAGCATCCGGCGCCGAGCGCGTTGAAGCCCCACGATTTGAGGCGCGCAAGAGTTTCCTTTTCCCAGTCGGCCTGCGAAGCGTAGCGCTTCTTGTTCTCCTCGCGATACGGATTTACGCCGAGCGCCTCGCAGAAGTGGCCGTTCCAGTTCGCGTGATCGATGCCGCGCAGAAACATGTCTCGCCCGTCGGGATCGACAACCCACCAGCGCCCTGCGTCGTCTTTGCGCACGCGGTACGCGCCGTCGCCCTCGCCCGCAAAAACACAAAAAACCGAAAGAGCCATCGCCGCGCACGCGGCGAACGACATCACCATGCCTTCTTTTGATGGACGCATAAGCTATTCCTTTCCTTCAATGGCAGACAACTATTGAACTTCTTCAAGAACACGAATATTATACCACATCCACCAGCAATGGCGCGCCGATTATACGCACAGTAAAACGCCGAATATGCGAAACGGCGTCAGATACGGGCGGCGCGCCATTCTCGCATGGAAAGTCCGCCGTGGGCGTCCTTGAAGGCTTTGCGAAGAGCCGAAGTCGACGTCCAGCCGCAAAGCCCCGATATCGCGGATATATCCTGGCGAGGATTTGAGAGAAGCCTTTCGACGCGTTCCATTCGCACCGCCACGATTTCCTCGTGCAGCGTGCGGCGGACAAACCGGCTGAAGAGCATCTCGGCCATGCGCCGCGAAACGCCTATTTCCGCCGCGACATCAACGGCGCCTATTCCGTCGCACGCCTTGCGCCTGATGAATTCCACGGCGCGAGCGACGCGCTTGTCGGTCTGTGCAAAGCGCCGCGTCGACTGGCGGCGCGTGACGAATACGGGCGCGAACTTGATTCTGGCGCTTTTGAAAGACGGGTCGTGCAAGTGGCGATCCAGCAGTTCCGCGCAGATGTAGCCGCCCTGCCCGAAGTCCAGACGTATGGAGGAGAGGGTGGGAGTCGTGCGTTCGCAGATCACAGGGTCGTCGTCTACACCAATCACGGCGAGCTCGTCGGGAACCGATATCCCGGAAGATGAAGCAAGCGTGAGCACCTCCTCCCCGACGGGATCGTTGACCGCAAAAAGTCCGCAAGGTTTCGGCAGCGTCTTGAGCCATTCGCGCATGCGCTCGCGGCGCGTCATCTCGCCGGCGCCCTCCGGACAGCGGAACGTTTCGCATGCGCGCCCGTGGAGTTTCAGCGCACTTTCGAACGCGCGGCGCCGGTCCTCGCTCCAGAAGCGAGGTCGCCGCCAGCCTGCGAAGGCATAGTTCGGATATCCAATCGAGAGCAGTTCCTTCGCCGCAATTTCGCCGACGCGCTCCGAATCGGAATTCACAAACAGGCCGCGACCGCTCGTTTTGTCAGGATCATCGTCGAGGTAGACGCACGGCACGCGACCGAGCGTTCTGCGGGAGATTTCGGGGATTCCGCCGCCGCACTCGGCGATAACGCCAATGGGCTTCCAGAAATCGATCACGCCGCCGACATCAACCGGCTTGTCGCCTCCGTTGCGCTCTATCACCTGAATGCTCCACCCGGCTTTCTCCGCATACCGCCGTGCGCCGTCGATTCTGTCGGCGCAGATATACTTGTTTGAGTACACGATGAAAAGCACTGTCTGCGTCATGACGATTCCTTGGTTGATTGGATTCCCCCTTTTGGTGCGGCGACGGCGCTATTATACCATAATCCGCCGCACCCTGGCGCCGTGCCGCGCGGATTATGCTATAATACGCGTCATGGGAAAGCTTCATCTAGGTGTGTTGGGTTCGGGCGCAGGCTCGAACATGCAGTCAATTGTCGATGCCATCGCAGAAGGTTCGCTCGATGCCGACATACGTATCGTTCTAGCCGATGTTCCGGACGCGAAAATCCTCGAACGGGCGAAGCGGCACGGCATACCCTGCCAGTATCTGAACTGCGCGCCGTGGAAGACGAAGCTTGAGGGCCCCGCCGAGGACAGGTGCATCGAGATCCTCAAAGAGGCTGGCGTGGATACGGTCGTACTGGCGGGGTTCATGCGAATCGTGAAGCCCAAACTTCTCGCGGCGTTCCCGAACAGGGTTCTCAACATACACCCTGCACTTCTGCCGGCGTTTCCTGGCGTACATAGCTGGAAGCAGGCGCTCGACTACGGCTGCAAGGTCGCCGGCGTTACCGTGCACTTCGTGGACGCAGGAACCGACTCGGGGCCAATCATCGTGCAGAAGGCAGTTCCTGTACTGGAGGACGACACACCCGAGACCCTTCATGCACGCATTCAGGTTCAGGAGCACATCGCATTCCCTGAAGCTCTGAACATAATCGCTTCCGGCAAATACTCCATCGAAGGCCGCCGCGTCCGCATCGGCTAGCGCATGCCGCACATTCGTTCGCGGCATCATTTGGCTGGTTTTACGACCGCAGTTTCAAGCGCGTTGCGCTTGATGCTGCGCCAGTTTGCGCCGAGATAATCGAGCATGGCGAAGAATATCATGAGGAGAATCAGGTTTATCTGCTGCCTCAGCACCCATTCAAGGCAGCTCTGCAGATAGCATACGAACAATCCTCCGAACAATCCGCACGGAATGGGCGCGTACGGTGTGCCTGCAAGTTTGCCGACGAGCTTGAGACACAAGAAAAGATAATAGAAGAACCACAGCAGCATCGCCGTCAGCGCAGGTATTCCGCACTCCGCCCCGACTAGCAGATAGACGGTCTCCACTATACCGTCCTTGAAATCTTCGCCGCGGTTTGTGATGCGCCCCGCGCGCTCGGCGTAGTCGTACGGCGGGTTGATCTTGATGCCCCAGTTGTTTATGCCGACTCCCCGCCACGGCTCATCCTTCATCATCTCGAACGCGCAGTTGGCAAGCTCCACACGGGTATCCTTCGACGCCGATGGTGCGTTCGTGAAACGCTCGATTATCTTCGGCAGCATGACGGCCAGCCCAACAAGGCCGAGAGCGACGAAAGGCGCCATGCGTCTGGCCAGCTTGACGAACGAGCCTCTCATCGACTTTGCCGCAACGCACAGAAAAGTGAGGGCGAACGAAACCGGCATCGCGGCGATGGCTCCGCGCGAATACGTTCTTACGACGCATGCCGCCGCCGCAATGAAAGCGGCAGTAGCCACAAAGGAACGCGACCAGCCCTGCACAAGGCCGCAGGCCAGAAACAGATTCCCGAATATGTGCATCGCCATCGCAAGACAGTTCTGATGCGGAAATACGCCGTGCGGCTGATACACACCGAGCAAGTGATCCTTCACGACAAGAAGAAAATTCCAGATGGCGAAACCCGCCAGTCCCTGCATAAGAGACTTCACATCGTCCGTCATGTCCAGATAAGCCCGCACTGCAAGATACACGAGATAGAGCATTATCATCTTCCACGTTTCCATCCAGCAGAAGAGCGTGTTTTCGGCACTCGCCCAGGACGGCAGACAGAGAAGAAAATAAAGCATATATATTTTCGCACCGATTGACGGGAACAGACCGGGAAAGCGCATCTTGATTGCCGAAACGATGAGCATCGCCATCGAAAAGAGATAGGCCACGCTCACCTCCATTCCGCGCGAACTTCCGCGATAGTCCTCATTGGAGAAGAAGTTTATCGCGGTTCCCTGATAAACGGCCAGCGCGGCAATTATCGCCCACACCACATACTTCGTCCAGCGCTTGTTCAGCGCCAGCAGCACCGCCAGCGGCGGAACGCCCATCGCGGCGATTGCAAAGACGAAATATTTCATGCCGTCATTTATCCGAGCTCGGATTCAAAACTGAATTGCGCGAACCGAGGAGGTTTATGATCTGCACCGTCGGCATGATTTTGCGCACAAACACGTTGTATTCGGAAATATCGTCTTTCGGGACATAGACTATGTCGCCGGCGCGCAACGGTATGTTTCTGCAACGGCCCGTAACGATACCGTCGACGTCAACCTTGTACAGTTTCGGATTCGAGAGTCCGTCCCTTATGATGATGACATGCTTCCAGTGGGTTTCAAGCATCCAACCGGCGGCTGTAAGAGTCTCTATCAACCCCATCCCAGGCTCGTAAAGCCGCTTGTGCGGATGGCGGATCTCTCCGCATATGGTGACCGAAGCCTCCATGCGCTGTGCAATGAACACATAGTCGCCCTTCCGCATGCGTATGTTGTGCAACACGTCGCCCTGCTCTATCGCCTTTCTGAAATCGATAGGCAGAATTTCGCCGTTTCTGATTATCATTGAATGATCCAAATCAGCCACATCGACGTCAACGCCATTGAAGAGCCGTTCCGCGCTCGAACCCGCCATTGCGTAGAGATCCGCGATTTTCGTTCCGTTCGAGATTCCGTACACGCCAGGATTCGCGCACGCGCCGGCAATCGTCGCCGTCTCGCTGTGAACTTCTATCAGCGTTATGCTGACGACCGGATTCTTCACATACGGCGCAAGCCCGTCGCGTATCCTGTCGGCACCTTCTGCGATGGAGCATCCGCTCAACTTTATCTGGCCGATGAACGCTATGCCAACGGTCCCGTCGGGGCCTACTTTGGTCTTCATGCTGATATCGTCATGCCCATAGACGCGTATCTCTATCATATCGCCCGCGTTCATCTGATAGACGGGCTCTTCTTCCATCTGAAGCTCCATCAGGCGCTTCTTTATCCGACGCTCGGACTCTTCGTTATGGCCGGTCTCGTCCAGAACGGCACTGTCGTCGTCAGTGTTGCTGATCTCGAACACGGAATCGTAATTCGAAGTGAATCTGCCGGGATAGCAACCCGCCAGGACCGACGCCACTGCCGCAAAAAGAAGCCTTTTCGTCATATGCGCGCCTCCATCTCGTTTCTCAGAGTCTTGGCCGACGCACCGGTCGCTATGGCCATAATCGGTTTCCCCGACGAGGCCACATGGCGGCGCACATACCTGAACGCACCGCGCGGAGTCGCGTTCTCGCCGACGACAAGTATAACCGAGTCGCAAAGCCCCAGCAACTGGTCGAAGAACGTACCCCCTGTCCTCACGCCTTCTTCCATGCGTATGAACACATTGTCGAAAGCGTTCCTCAGCTCCGCTATGTCGGCCATGAGGAGCTGCAGCTCCGTCGGCGCCATCACAAACCTGTTGGCGGTGACAAACCAGCCTCTGTTCCCTTTGCGAACCAGGCTGATCATCTGCTCGGCGCCTTCGGGCGGCGTAAAGTTCGCGCCCGAAACTATGTCGAGCAAAAATCCGCTCATGCCGGACATCGAAGCCGTGAAGTCAAGCGCAGTCATGAAATCCTCGCGCACTACCGCGCCTGGAAGTCTGCACAGAAGCGCCGACTTGTAGTTCACGTTCGCAAGAAACATCTTCAACGAAACGACGCCCATCACCTCGCGCTCCTCGTCGTCAGGCAGCGCTCCTTTCTTCGGCACGGATCCAAGGAAGGAGATTTCATCGTATGCGGAGACCTCGCGCCCGCCGCGCACCTTGCCGAAGACGAACTCCAGCACCACGATCCAAAGCATGACAACGCCGCAGCATATAGCAGCGCCAACGAGAGACAGTATCACCTGCTTCGCGCCAAACGGCCCCTTGTCGCCAGCTCCGCCAGCGCGCTCTATCTGGCGCAGATCGTTGCGCAGAGTACCCTGTACATACCGGATGTCGTTTATCTGCACATCCAGTTCGCGAATCGCAGCCGTAACGTCTTGCTTACGCGTCTGCACGCGCTCGTACTCCGGTATGAGAGAAGCCAGCTCGGACGCCCGCTTCTCGTTGTCGCTTATCTCCTGTTCTATGGCGCGGCGTTTCTCGGCTATCGTCTCAAGCCGCGTCATACAGTCGGCCAGCTCACCAGCGCTTCGCTCCAACTGATCGATATTTTCAATGTCGATATTCTCCGCGCCCTTGGACTTCAGAAACTCGCGCATCTCCGCCACACGATTGTTGCGCTCGGCAAGCTTGCCGCACACCTTTGGATTTATGTCGGTATAGCGATCCCTCAACTGCACAAGCTCCTTGTCGATTGCGGCGATGGCGTCGGCTCGCTTGTGTATGGCCTGTGCGTTTTCGGTTATCGTTTTGCCGCTGTCGCCTACCTGCGCCTCGAGTTTCCGGCGCTTGAGCTCCTCGTTAGCGGCGTCCACGCCTAATGCGGACGCATTGCGCCGTTGGTCTGAAATGAGGGCGTTCAGCGCAAGGAGCGCCTCTTGCGGCGCAAGAACGCCAGTTTTGGCTTTTAGGGCAGACTCTTCCGCCTCGATTTCCGCAAACTGATCCAGCAGCCCCTGCCGACGACCGGCCAGGGATTCGGACCACCCCTCAAGATCTTTCGTGCGGTACTCTACATATTCGTCTATTAATATCTCGGCGTATGCGTTCGCCTTCTTTACCGCGCCCTTCCACGACTGCGACTTCGCGCTTATGGTGAAAAGATTGGTAGGCTTCTTTTCCTGCGTAACCTTCATGTCGACGGAAAGGCACTCCCTCTCCGCCATCGGAATATCAACCTTTTCGCCCACGCGGCGCTTGAGGGTCGCGCGGTCGATGATGGACATCAACTGCTTGTCGTTTATGGTTTTGATGTCGGCGGCCTCGCGGGGATTGTACAGAAGCCTGGTCTTGGCCTCGAACCGCTCTACACTTCGTATCGCGCGGAAAGTGAGATACGAGCCAAAGCATACGACATGAATGAGGAAAAGCGCGAACAAGAGCCATCCCCATTTCGCAATAATGCCAACAACGATCTTCTGTAGCGTTACAATGCGGCGCAGCTGCGCCTGCTCTATTTCTGTCAATTCTTCCTGCAAAACTCTCCTGCAAAAAAAACTCTCCCTGCCAAAAAACGGGTTATATTATGACATATTTCTCCGAGAAAAGCAACCCACCATGCACGGCACATTCCGAAGCCAAAGAAAGCAAAACATCTATTGCCGGATATGTGAACACATTTTGCCGATTGAGATATATCGCATGGTGAAGGAAAATGGTACAATACTCATCACCATGAACATCAACAAGGTCAATCCTGCGACACTAAAGATAACGGACATGCGCTTCGCCGACATCGACGGCGCGCCAAAGCGCTGCACGCTGATGAAGCTCTACACCAACCAGGGTCTTGTCGGCTACGGCGAGGTGCGCGATGCAAGTTCGCGCACTTACGCGGCGATGCTCAAGAGCCGCATACTTGGCGAGAACCCATGCAATGTCGAAAAGATATTCCGTCGTATCAAACAGTTCGGCGGCGACTCGCGCCAGGCGGGCGGCGTCTGCGCGGTCGAGCTCGCGTGCATGGACCTTTGCGGCAAGGCTTGGGGCGTGCCAGCGTGGCAGCTTCTTGGCGGGAAGTGGCGAGACGAGATACGCTGCTACTGCGACACCGACTCGGAGGGCGGCGGACGCGACATGGGCGCCGCGCTCAAAGCGCGCATGAAGATGGGCTTCACGTTCCTCAAGATGGATCTAGGCATCGAACTTCTGACAAATGTCAAGGACGCGCTCATCGCCCCGCTCGGATACCTCGAATACATGCGGAAGATGAAACATGTCGTGCAGACGCCGCATGGCTCGATCGATCCGCGCGCAATGCGCGGCGAGGCGTTCGAGCTTTTCACCACGGCCCACGGGCACACCGGAATACACATAACCGAAAAAGGCCTGGACTATCTTGAAAAATACATGGCCGATGTGCGCGACGTCATCGGTTGGGAGGTCCCCATCGCCATCGACCACATCGGACACATTCCATACGAAGACTGCGTACAGTTGCTGCGCCGCCTTGAGAAGTATCATCTTTCGTGGGCGGAGGACGTTCTGCCATGGCGAAACACCGAACAATGGAAGCATCTTCACGCCGCGACGACGACTCCGCTCGGTACCGGCGAGGACATCTACCTCAAGGAGAATTTCAAGCCCCTTCTCGAATCGCACGCGCTCGCGGTGGTGCATCCCGATCTTCTTACTGCGGGAGGAATGGCCGAAACGAAAAAGGTAGGCGACATGGCCGAAGACTACGGCGTGCAGATGAACCTGCACATGGCGGAGTCGCCTATCGCATGCATGGCGGCAGTGCACGTTGCAGCGGCGACGCGAAACTTCATGGCGCTGGAGCTTCACAGCGTGGATGTTCCTTGGTGGGGCGATCTCGTGAAACCAGCGCTCTCCTACAAGGGCGGCTTTATCAAGGTGCCGGACAAGCCAGGTCTTGGCATCGACGAGCTGAACGAAAAGCTCATCAAAAAGCAATCGTGCGCCGACTTCCCACAGCCTTGGGCGTCTACGAAAGAATGGGATCGCGAGTGGTCTAACGACAGAAGGTGGAGTTGAGAGTGGGTGAGCGGGAGAGTTGAGAGTTGAGAGTGAGTGAGTAAAGGAGAAAAGAAATGGTGAAAGAGAAATTCGATCTTGCAGGAAAAACCGCGCTAGTAACTGGTTCTACGCGCGGAATCGGAAAAGCGATAGGCGACGCGCTTGAAGAGTGCGGCGCAAGGGTGATACGCCACAACACCAAGGTATGCGACCTATCCGATCCAACGGCGATAGATGCATTCTTCGACAGGCTTGAGGCGGCGGGCGATATGCCTGACATACTCGTCGCAAACGCCTCCGTGCAGGAGAAGATTCCGTGGACGGAGTTTCCCATGGACGAAGCGCGGCGCGAAGTGCAGGTGAACTTTCTCGCTACGCTGAGAATGTTCCAGCGGTGCTATCCGAAGATGAAAGCGCAGGGCTGGGGACGCATGATCGCGGTTGGGTCGGTGAACGAGAAGCGTCCGCATCCCGACATGTGCGTCTACGCCGCGACGAAGTCCGCGCAGGAGAATCTCGTGCGCGGCATCGCCCGGCAGGTTGCGGCCGAGGGGATTACAGTAAACAATCTCTGTCCGGGAGTGTTCTACACCGATCGCAACAAGGAATGTCTCGCAGACCCGGTATATGGCCCGAAAGTGACGGCAGCGATACCGATGCACGCTTACGCCATGCCGGAAGACGCGGCAGGCGCGGCAGTGCTTCTCGCCTCGGACGCGGGCCGCTATATAACCGGCGCGACGATCATGATCGACGGCGGACTGTCCCTCCCCGGCTAGCAACCAACGACTAACAACTAACGACTAACAGCTAACGACTAACAGCTAATGCACTACAAATGGCAAGCCCTCGCCCTTTTATGGGTGGCGTTCTTCCTTCAGCAGGGAACGCGTCAGATATTCGGAGCAACGCTTACGTCGATTCAAGGTTCGCTTGGCGTGAGCGCCGCGGCGATAGGCGCCGTAGCGACGGTGTTCACGTTCGCCTATGGGCTCTCCGTTCCGTTTGCTGGCGCGGCGGCCGATCTTTTCAACCGCAAGTGGATGGTCGTGTCGGGCGTGTTCGTCTTCTGCTTGGGAATCTTCGCCTCCGGGTTCGTCGCGTCGCTTGGACTGATGGTTGTCTCGTACGGAATCCTCAACGGCTTCGGACAGTCGTTCTACTACCCTTCCGCGACGTCTATAATCGGCGAGCTTCACAAGGAGACTCGCGCAACGGCGCTGTCCATACTGCAGATGGGGCTATATGCCGGCATAATCGGGTGCAGTGCAGCGTCAGGATGGCTTGCGGAGTCTGGCGCGGAGGGCTGGCGCATACCGTTCAAGGTATTCGGCGGCATCGGCATCCTCTGGGCCGTCGTGATGGCGTTTGGACTGCGTGATGGTAGCCGCAAAGAACACAAAGAGCGCAAAGTCGAAAGCAAGCCGTCGCTAACGGAGGCATTCAAGGTCTTTGTCGGCAATCCCTCTGCGCTTCTTCTGGCGGCTGGGCTTGGAATGATGATCTACGTCGACGTCGGCTTCAAGACCTGGATGCCGAGCCACCTCTCCGAGTCGTTCGGAGTCGCAAAGGGTTCCGCCGCGCTGAACGCC
>CACYQU010000022.1 GCA_902776615.1 uncultured bacterium | reverse complement strand
TCGCTGGCACCCGACCCGCGACAAAGAGCGCTTCTGCGCCCAAGGCCGCATGCTCTTTCTCTCGCTCTACGAGGCGAGCACGCGCCAGCCGACGCGAAAAGAGTTGTACGAGCGCTGTCATGAAATGATCGACCTCGCCATCACCACCCTCCCCGGCATCGAGGCGTAGCCCCGCCGCCTTGAAGCGTCCTGCCAGCGCGCGCGCCTGCGCTCAGCAATATGACCACCCATCTCGACCAGAAATCGAATTGATGTTATCATACCCATTGTTTTTCAAAACTGCAACATATCGCTGCCCTTCAGAAAGATCTGGAAACGCAGGACCAAATGCAACTCCACACAACATCTCTTTGGGCATTGCCCAAACAAGATTTTGCTCTTGAATAGCCCTGACCGAATCACCCGCTGTCATTGGCTTTAAATCTTTCCAATCAACAGGGAAAATCACCCTATGCTCACATTCATATTGCCAACACCTATATTTTGTTGTGAGACACGAATCAAGAAACTGCCTAAGAACAGTATCTTTCATAGGATTCATAGCCGAAACATTATTACAATTTAGTACCGGCGCTTTATCGGCATATGTAATTGGTTCTACTCTCTTTGAATACTTTGAGAAGTCTATAGTCAACCGAACTCCTTTTGCGTTGTCTGCATAATGAGCCCACATAAGCGCTTCCCCTTGTGGTAATATGCATGATGCATCACTCAGTGATAAAATTCGAAACCATTCATCAAAAAAATGACGATATTGCATACTCGCCGTAAAGTGTGCCTTCGCAAAAACCGCATAAGACTCCATAGCAATTTCAGAGCAGAACATACTACAATACTCTTTTGCTGCGTTATTACTAAGTTCTCCTTCCACTACTCCAACACAATCAAATGGATCATTAAACTCAGATGGTCTGCTTACTTTTATAAATGCACCGCCGGGCAAAATCGATTCCTTGAATCGCTTATATGGCATATATTTATAACACAACATATTTTGATTCTCCTGTTTCTATTTCGTATTTCGATACCTGTAGTATACACGAATTTGATATATGCTGCAACCCATTACTCCATCGGCTTGATCATTGATTCAACAAAGGCAATCTCATCTTTCGTAAGCTTGTATTTCTTATATAGTTCCTCGTCGGTCCATGGCTTGGAAAAATCCTGCATGGGGACAAAGGAATAAACACTTGCCGATGCATGTTGTGTATTCTTGCGAAGCAATACTAGAAAGCGAAAAAATTTTGTTCTTATGTATGAAATTACATTCTCGCATTCAATCTTGCACTCAAAAGGCCCGATAACAAGATAAGTCTCCGTGCAACATGAACCAGGTTCGCTTATGAACGGCTTGTTGATGATTTGATGCGGAAAATCTTCACCTGCACCATACGCTGCGGTTATAAGAACCTTGTAACGGCTCGTCCATTCTTTATTTTGTAGCACAGCGTCTTTCTTAACATAGCCAATTGCCTTGTTTGCATACAATTTAACGGCCCCATTAAAAGAATCTTTTTTTCCTGTTTCATATGTTCTCATGCCGAATGGCTTTTGAGAACTTACAAGCCGCTCTATTGTAGCCTCCCCTGCCATGCGAACCTTACGCAGTATGGGTATTGCCTCATTAAATCGAATAAATGTGTCACACCCATTTTCAATCAGCGACCGCATCATCTCGGAAGCAATACCTCCTCGAATAGTTTTTACAAGACATTCGCCATGATACGTCTCATCAATATGAAAATAGCATACACCGCCTTTGATCTCTACACCAGGGAAACATTCTGACGAGACAGGAAAATCCATTAGCTCTTTTATGTGTCGATCGTCAAGCATTTTGCGCCTAAAATCATCCAATCCGCGACCTCCAGTAAACCATCTGGAAGGTATAATCATAACCAGATGTCGTGGATGTATTTTCTTGGCCGCTTCGACAAATAATTGATAAATCGGCATTGCAGACCCCATCCCTCCCCCATCCGCCATCTGATACGGTGGGTTGCCGATTATTACGTCAAACTTCATATTGAAAATCTCCTGTGGCTTTAGAATGTGGATGAACTCGTAGGCGTGGGATTCGAGCGACTCGTCGCGGTCGAACTGCGCCTCGCTTGCGCCGCACCATTTGCAGCGTCCGTTGACGAAGGTGTGCCGCAATGCGCGGTAGCGGATATTTCCCTCGACTGTATCAAACTTCGAAACGGAATACTTGCAGTTGGGATACTTCGAGCAATATAGCGAACGCCGCGAAACGAGCGAGGTGAGCTCTGTCGTTGCAATGCCGAAAACCTGCTTGTGCAGTATATGATCGACGCGCTCTTGAAGATCGGGTATCTTCTTCTCTAGCCCGACGATAAGCCGCTTGGTTATCTCTCGCAGAAATACGCCGCTCTTCGCCGCAGGGTCGAGAAAGGTTGTCTTGGGGCTCTCGAAAAGCTCCTGCGGCAGAAGGTCTAGCATCTTGTTCACGACCGAGGGCGGCGTAAAGACCTCATCGTTAGAAAGATTGGCGAGACAGCTCAAAACATCGGGGTTGTACGCCTCAGCCATTTGCCACCTCCCTGAAATCTATCGGCGGCCATTCCCTTATCGGTGTCGGCACAAACGCCTGATTCTGCTCGGCCCACGCGAAGAGCAAATCCTCCTCGTGCCGCTGAAGCTGGTCAAAACGAAATTCCCGCCTCTTCACGAGATCGCCCGTTATAAAACTCCACTCGGTAAACACTATCGGCTCTTCAAGGTCTTCGCCTTTCTCGTCAACCCGCTTCATCGAGAGCGCGTTCCCGCAGAGAATATTCTTCTCCAGCACAAACCTTATGACCCGCTCGATGCCGAAGCTCGAAGGGTGCTGCTCCTTGCGCGTCCGCGCAAGATTCTGGTCAAAGTCGCGAAAAATCTCCAACAACCTCTCGCGGCATGCCTCGACGTTGTCGGCGAGAATGTCTATACCGTAAAGGCTGGTCACGGCGAGAAACGAAAACTTCTCCCGGTCGGCCTGCGATTTGCCGTAGCGCTTCTCGCAAACCGCAAGCTTGCGCCGCAGTATCTCGGCCAAAAAGTTGCCGTCGCCGCAAGCCGGTTCAAGAAAGCGCGAGTCAATTCGCTCGGTCTCGTCTTTAACGAGATCGCACATCGCCTTCACTTCGCGCTCTGCGGTGAAAACCTCGCCGCGCTCGCGAACCCGCTCTTTCGACTTTATTTGTGTTTTGTTGTCCATGTCGCTCTTTCGTCCGCGCTTCCGCGAACCGAGCGACTATGTAAAAAGGGCTACGTCCAAACCACCAATCCATATTCACCTGAGGCACCTGAGAGAGCCTTGATAAGCATACGAACCAAGCAGAAAGAACGTGCCCAAAAGACACGAACTTGCTTACTTGGCGGCTTATCAGAAAATTTCTCAGGTTTTCAGGTGACGCCAGTTTGCAGTTACGCAAATTTTAACGCCCGGGGAGGCTTTGGCCGCGAAAAGCCGCTACTTGCCCGTTTCCCGAACTATGACCACGCGCCGCGCGAATGACTTTCGCCGCTCTGCGCCTCGCGAGATAAAGATATTATATCATTTTCCCGCCGCACTGTGTGACGTGCTGGTGCACGCGCAAAAGGCGGACATCGGGAAAGCGGGCGGGACGCCCGTGTGCGCACTAGTTTTTGGGAAGACTGGCGTCTATGAACGCGCCACCACACTCAGACTGCGGTTTTCGGGCCGCAGTATGGCACGCGCCGCAGCCTGGACGTCGGCTGCCGTGACAGCGGCGATTCCGGCGACCTGTTCAGCCGGCGAGACGAGCCTGCCGAACGAAAGCATTGTCGAACCGTAAAAGAACATCTTAGACTTGACGCTTTCGTGTCCAAGACGAAAGTTGCCGACAAGATACTCCTTCGTGCGATTCAACTCGGCTGTGCCCACTTTTTTGTCACAGATGCGCGCAAACTCGCGGTCGATCGTCTTGATGGTCGTCTGCTTTTTGGATGCGTCCAAGCCAGCGGCAACCGCGAACATGCCTGAATCCGAGAAAAACTGCATGCGGGAAGATATGTCGTAGCTGAGCCCACGACGCTCGCGTACCTCCTGGAACAGCCTGCTCGACATACCCCTTCCAAGGACGGCATCCATTACTGTTGCCGCATATTTGAGCGGATTTCGTATTCCAAATGTGCGATAGCCAAGCGCGATCTGCGTTTGATTGACGTCTTTGGCGGCAAACGTTTCCGCAACCGGCGGCGTCGAGAAATCAACGCCATCGGCTTCAAAATCGCCGCGACCGCGTCTGCGGCCGAGATAAAGCTCAACTAGCGCAATCGCCGCCGACTCGTCGAAACTGCCTGCTATCACAGCGATTGTCTTGGACGGCAAATAGTGCGAACGGATGTAGCGACGGAGCGTCGATGGCTGCATCGCCGCAAGGCTCTCGGGCGTTCCCGCTACAGGCGCGCCAAGCGCGCACTTCGGAAACAGCGCCCGCTGGAGATTTTCGGCCGCGACAGAATCCGGCTCGTCGGAATACATGCGGATTTCTTCGATTACGACCTGCTTCTCGCGAACGAAGTCGTCGTCTGGAATGGATGCATTCAGGTACATGTCCGACAGCGTCTCTATGGCATCGGCCAAATACTCCTGCGGAAGATGGGCGTAATAGCAGGTTGATTCTTCGCTCGTAAAGGCGTTGAAGTTTCCGCCGCGCCCCTCTATGGCGCGCGTTATGTCCACAGCGCGCCGCGAAGGAGTTCCCTTGAACAGCATGTGCTCGATGAAATGCGATATACCGGCGTCGGCCGCACTCTCGTGGCGCGAACCGCTGGCGATGAAGAGCCCGAACGCGATGGACTCCGCCTCGCACGGAACGAGAACCACCTTGAGTCCATTCTTGAGAACGACAAGTCTGGCTGGCATGCGATATCCTTTACAGCGCCGCGACATTAAGATCCCGAAGTGTGGCGCGCCCATCGTACAGCGCTTTCCCCACTATGGCCGCGCGAAGATTTTTCCGCCCGAGGCCTTTGAGATTCTCGATATCATAAGTAGAGCTTACCCCGCCGGACGCAGTAATCTGACACAACGGCGCGGCATCGCATATTGCAGCCATCTGGGTCAGATTCGGCCCCCCAAGCATGCCGTCCGTCGCAGTGTCGGTATAGATCACGGTTTTAACGCCGGCCTTGGCGACCGCCGCCGCGAGATCTGTCGCCCTCACGGCCGTCGTCTCGACCCAGCCCTTGGTCTGCACGAATCCGTCGCGAGCGTCTATTCCGACGGCAATCCTGTCGCCCCATAGATCCACGGCCCTTGCCAGAAACGCGGGATCCTCCAATGCGGCGCTACCAAGTATCGCGCGCGCGGCACCCGCCTCGAGAACCGCCGCCAAGGCCTCGGCCGTGCGAATTCCGCCGCCGACCTCCACCAAACCTCCAAAGGCTTTGATTATGGACTTGATCTCTTCCATATGGCGGGGCGCGCCGTCAAAAGCGCCGTCGAGATCGACAACATGAAGTTCCCGGGCCCCTTGCTCGCGCCAGTCGAGCGCCTGTTCTGCGGGATCGTCTCCGTACACGGTGACATCCTCGGCACGACCTTGCCGAAGCCGGACGCATTTTCCGTCTTTCAAGTCAATCGCTGGTATTACGACCATAGTAGTTATATGACCCCTTTAGAACTTGGCACGCCCTTCTCCAGCGGATCGATCGCCTTGGCGACACGCAAAGCCCGCGCAAAGCTTTTGAAGAACCCTTCGCAAACATGGTGGGCTTCGTCGCCATATATCTGGCGCAGATGGATGTTTGCCCTCGCCTCCACCGATACGGAGCGGAAAAACTCTTCGATAAGCTTGACCTCGAAGTCCCTGACGAACATGTGCTTCATCGCGCACTGCATCACAAGATACGGTCGCCCTCCAAGATCCAACGACGTCTCGCAAAGAGCTTCATCCATCGGAATGGACGCGAAACCGTAGCGCACAAGGCCCTTCCTGTCGCCAAGCGCCTCGTCAATCGCCTTGCCGAGCACAAGGCCGACGTCTTCCACGGTGTGGTGGTAATCGACGTCGACATCGCCTTTGGCGGTTACGGACAAATCCACAAGCGCATGCTTTTTGAAGAGTTCAAGCATATGGTTCAGGAACCCTATGCCCGTATCGATTTCTCCTTCGCCCGACCCGTCGAGGTCGAGCGAAAGGGAAATGCACGTCTCCTTCGTATCGCGTTTGATTTCAGCTTTTCTCATTTCGTTTCCTTGCCAACGAGGCACAAAGCGCGGTTAGGCGAACAGCTTGGCCAGCTTCTCAAGCTGGGCGATCTTTTCCTTGTTTTCCGCAAGTTTGCGGCGAGCCTCCGCGACAACGGCCTCAGGAGCGTGCGCGACGAAGTTCTCGTTTGAAAGCTTGGCCTCGGCGGACTTCACAAAGCCCGATATCTTCGCAATCTCGCCCGCTATGCGCTTCGACTCCGCGGCCTTGTCCACCAACCCCTCAAGCGAGAGGTACACGGTTCCGAACGCGGTTATCTTTGACGGCATCGCGAGGTCGCTGCCTACCGGCACGAACTCCACAGATTCGGCACGCATCGCCTTCTTGAGCGACTCCGCCTCGACGGCGGCCCTTTCATCGCCTGTCGCCACCGTGACTTTCACCCACGTGGCCGGCGGAACCTTGTACTCCGCACGCAACGCGCGAATGGCGGTTATCGCCTCGCGTTTTGCATTCACAAAGTCGTAGACCTCCTGCGAAAGCCCCCAGGCTTTCTTGTCGTCGCCGGAATAGCCGGTCGGGAATTTCGCGCGCATTATCGTCTCGCCGTCCCTTAGGAAGCCGAGCTGATGGGCGACTTCTTCAGTGACGAAAGGCATGTAGGGATGCAGCAGCCTCAAGGCCTTCCAGAATACGTCTCTGAGTATTGCAAGCGAAACGGCCTTGTTGGGCGAATCCTTGACATACTCCACATAGCCGTCGCATATCTGCGTCCAGAAAAAGTCGTAAACAGCCAGCGCACCATCCTGAATGCGATACGCTTCAAGTATATCGTTGACCTTGCGGCATGCAAGGTCGCACGCCCACAGAATATGGCGGTCGTCTGCCGACAGCGGCTTGCCGAACGTCGAACGGATGTCGGCGCCGGCTTCGCCGAGAGCAGCCTCCTGCATTTCGAGGAACTTCGCCGCATTCCAGATCTTGGTCGTGAAGTTGCGCCCGATCTCGAACTTCTCCTTATTGACCTTGGTGTCGCATTCCAGGGATGTGATGAGCGCTATCGAGAACCGAAGCGCGTCGGCGGAATACTGGTCGATAAGCTCCAGAGGGTCGAGCGAATTGCCCTTCGACTTGGACATCTTCGACCCGTCGGCCGCGCGGACGATTCCGTGAATGACTATATTCTTGAACGGGGGCTTTTTCATGAAATGAATGCCCGCCATCATCATTCTGGCAACCCAAAAGAATATGATGTCCTGCGCGGTTACAAGGTCGTTCGTGGGGTAGTAGTAGTCGAGATCCTTTGTCTTCTCGGGCCATCCGAGCGTAGAGAACGGCCAGAGCCACGAACTGAACCATGTGTCCAGCACGTCAGGATCCTGCTCGAGGTCGGCAAGAGCAAGCGCGGCGTTCCCTGTCCTGGCCTTCGCCTTCTCAAGCGCGGCCTCGGCCGTCTCCGCAACGAATATCAACTCGTCGCCCTTGCCCTTCGAATCTTCGCCGGCACCTGCGTTCGCGCGCAGCGTGTACGCAGGAATTCTGTGGCCCCACCAGAGCTGGCGCGAAATGCACCAATCCTGAATGTTCTCCATCCAGTTGAAATATATCTTGCTCCAGCGCTCGGGAACGAACTTTACCTCGCCGGACTTCACGGCGGCTATCGCAGGCTCCGCAAGCGGTTTCATCTTTACGAACCACTGCTTGGAAAGGCGCGACTCCACCGTCTCGTGGCAGCGATAGCAGTGGCCGACCTGATTGTCGATATCCTCGATGTGATCGAGATATCCGCCCGCTTCGAGATCGGCGACGAGCGCTTTTCGGCATTCCCAGCGATCCATGCCGCAATACTTCTCGCCTGCGAGCTCGTTCATGTGGGCATCGTCGGTCATGATGTTGATCTCGGCCAGACCATGTCTCTTGCCGACAAGAAAGTCGTTGGGGTCGTGGGCGGGCGTTATTTTCACAATGCCAGTTCCGAATTCGCGATCCACATAGTCGTCGCTGATCACGGGAATCTCGCGCCCGGCGAGGGGAAGAATCACTGTCTTGCCGACAAGATGTGCGTAGCGGTCGTCCTTGGGGTTCACCGCCACCGCCGTATCGCCCGGAAGCGTCTCGGGACGCGTAGTTGCGACCATGACATAGTCTTTGTACGGCTCTCCCGCAACACCCTTCTCGCTTCCCACCACAGGATATCTCACATACCAGAAATGGCCGTGGTTCGGCTCGTGCTCAACCTCGTCGTTGGCAAGCGCCGTGCCGCAGCGCGGACACCAGTTGACAATGTAGTTGCCCTTGTATATCAACCCTTCGTCAAAAAGCTGGCAGAACACTTTGGCGACGGCCTTCGAGCAGCCTTCGTCAAAGGTGAAGCGCTCGCGACTCCAGTCGGTTGAATTGCCGAGCATGCGCTGCTGATGCACGATCGTGCCGCCATACTGCTTCTTCCACTCCCAGACACGTTCGACGAACGCCTCGCGCCCAAGATCCTGCCTGCGCTTGCCCTCCTTCTTGAGAGCCTTTTCCACTACATTCTGCGTGGCGATGCCCGCATGATCGGTGCCAGGCAGCCAGAGAGTGTTGCGTCCTTGCATGCGACGCCATCTTACGAGTATATCCTGAATGGTCTGGTTTAGCGCGTGCCCCATGTGCAGAATACCAGTGACGTTTGGCGGCGGAATCACCACCGAATACGGCACGCCCTCGCCCGGTTCTTCATGAAAGCATCCGCCTTCTTCCCAGAATTTGTACCACTTGGCCTCCGAGGCCTTGGCATCGTAGTGCTTATCCATAATTTCTTTTTCTCTGTCTCCTAAACAAAAGTTGCGTATATTATACCATATTCTCGCACGTGCGTATTGCCCATGCGTCCCGAACGGCCTTATCGCAGGTTTTCAAACGCGACTGTACGTGTTTACAGCGCGACTTTCGCCTCGGCCTCCAGCGCGCGTGCGAGCTGGTCGGGGCAGGAGGTTCCGTTGCGGCACTGCGTGCCCTTTAGGAGCGCAATGACATCTTCGACCTTGCGGCCAACGACGAGCTTTGCGACACCCTGCGTGTTGCCGGGGCATCCACCCACGAATTCACATTTCGTCACTACGCCGTCGGCAACCTCGTAGTTGATCGCTCTCGAACATGTTCCCGCCGTCTGGTATGTCTTCATTTGTATGTTTTCCTTTCTGTGTTTGCTTGAGATTCAATCTCTGCTTCGCACAAGCCAATGGTGGCAAACATGAAAAAGTATTATACCATATTCCGCTGCAGGGCGATATAGCATAAATCAACCCGTTCGGAAGCGGCGCGCAACTATATGTTCGAGTGCAGGATGGCTTCTAGTTTTCCGTATGTCAACGGTTTCAGGATAACGCCAGTAAACATCTCGGACTGTAGATTGTCGCGGAATTCAGCATCGGCTGTGACCAGGTAGACCCGAAGATCTCTGTAGCGCGAATCCGCACGAAGCGCCTCTATCAATTCCCGCCCGTTCATGTTCGGCATCCAGTAGTCCGAAACCACCATGTCGTAAGGACTCCCCGACTTCACGGCGGCATCCAAGGCCAAAAGCGCCTCCTTTCCGTCGCACGCATGATCCGAGGTGCTTACGCCGGCCTTTTTCAGAAGCGCCGACAGAACCTTGCGGTTTACAGGCGAGTCGTCTACGACAAGTACGCGTTTCGGCAATTGCGACGCTGCGCTCTGTGGATGAGATTCGACGGAAAGCCACGCCTCATCCTTGCAGACCGCGACTTTCGGAATGCACACCTTGAACACAGACCCTTTTCCCGGTTCGCTGTCGACGACAATCCTGCCGCCCATTGCCTCAACAAGACGATTGCATATCGAAAGACCAAGCCCCGTGCCTATATCCTTATAGCTTGAATGCGTCGCGTCTTGCACACGCGCGAATGGATCAAGGATTCTCTTGAGCGCATCCGGCGGAATGCCGCACCCGGTGTCGGCGACTGAAAGCTCCAGGTTCGCGCCATCATATAACGCAGAAACCGTCACTGAGCCTTCATCGGTGAACTTGACGGCATTTGCGACCAGATTGAAGATGATCTGATGAAGGCGACGTCCATCCAGCATTAGAGCAGGCATATCCGCAATGCGATTTACGAGCGCGAGGCCTTTGTCGGATGCAACCATGTGAAATGAGGAGAACACGTCGTCGGTCAGGCGCGACAGCTTCACCGGCTCCGCATTGAAGGACATCTTGCCCGCATTCATCTTCGCAAGATCGAGCACGTCGTTCACCAGCCGCATAAGAGTGACGCCGCTTGCATGTATGGTCCTGAGCGCATCTTCGGTCTCGGCTTGGCTCTTGCCGCCTTTCAGAAGCAGCTCGGAATAGCCGAGAATCGCGTTGAGAGGAGTGCGGATGTCGTGGCTCACGACGCTGAAGAAATGGCTGCGCGCCCTTTCCGCCGCACATGCGCGAACAAGCGCATTCTTGAGCTCGTCCATGTGCCTTGCAGCCTGTTCGTCCTGCACGACAAAGACGTGCAGGAAGCAGTTGCCGACGAGGCAGGCCAGAGATGTGAATGGCGTGAGCGGCCAAAGAACCTGGAGAATAATCGCCGCCGCAACTAAAACGCCGAACAAAAACACGATCATGCCGCGCCTGCGGACCGAGTCGTGTTCTCTTAACGACTTGGCGAACACGGCAATGGATATTATGACATAGTAGGCGCACAGAAGCTCAAGCGGCAGATAGCGCAGCGAGCCGAAAAGATAAGTTCCGTTCGCGTCGAAGTAGAATATGCAATTGTTGAATGCATTCGCCACCAGCAACGCGACATTTACTGCCAGAAGAGCATAGCCGTACCAAAGGAGCACCCGCCTTGTCCGCAGCCCTAGCGACAGGTAGGACAGAACGAACCTGCACCACATGAAACAGAAAACGGGAAGGCTCAAAAAGAAGAATATCGTATCGACATACAAAGCCCTTGTCCATCCAAACCCCGCTATCACACCCCATGCGGCATCCGACAGATAATAGGCCAAGACGGCGTTCAAGAAGTTGCGGTAGTGCAAGCCATATTCAGCAACCGTTCTTCGCTTTGCAAGCAGATTGAAGTTGATGATGAAATGGATCGCAATCGCCAAGATAGAAAATATCGAGTATGTGTAATTCTGCACAGGCTTTCCTCCTACCGGCTTTTTTGAAACATTATACCATATTTTTCTCTCGCTGGCACAAGATGGCATGGCGGGCTTGATCTAAACGCCGCCGAAGGATATATTTTGTCAATGCAATATCGTGTAGCCTATATTCGCGACCCATTCCTTGACTGCATAGGAGTTGCGCATAAGGGCTTCGGCCGAAGGAAAGAAGTCGCCAAATTCGATGTCCTTTTCCGCCGCACAACTCATCTCGAAATCAGCCGGCGCCGGGATGACATCGAAACCGACCCGTTCAAAAAGCATCTTTGCCCGCGACATGTGCCACGCGCTGGTGACCAGCAAGACCTTCGGTCGTGAAATCGGCTTCCTCAGCATCTCGCCGATTGCCTTTGCTTCCTCCTCCGTATTGCGCGGATCCTCGCTGAACCATATTGCTTCGCGTGGAACGCCAAGGTCAATCAAGAAAGGAACTGTCGCATATTCGCATCCGCCGCCGGTGCAGAACACGCGAAGGTCGCGATGACGCGACTTCCCTGCATTGTACAGCCGCGCTGCCTGCCATACCCTGTCCGCGCCGGAGTACAGTTCTGGCGCATGGCATTTCTCATGCGCGCCGACTCCTCCGCCAAGGACCACGATGGCGTCGGCGTCATGCAATCCGGCAATGGATCCATGCATCTCGCCATCTCGCTCCCACGGACGCTCCAGTCCAATCCCGACCAGACGTGTCGAGATTCCGCAGCTCATGATCCACAGGAAGGCAAGGGTCAAGCCAATCGCCCACGCGCCGAGACGGCTCAGCCATCCGCCGCATCTGCGCAGCACCCAGCCAAAGCCCAGTCCGAGGAACAACACCCCAAGCGGACTGAGGGACCATCCGACTATCTTGTTGACACAGTACATTTCCGCAAGAAGAACTATTGGTTTGCAAGAGCCGTTCAGGCGAGCTCTTTCGAACGCTTGGCCGCGGCGGAAAGCGTGGCCGCCACGACATCCCTGAAATCGGAGGGCGCCAGATGCTCCATCCCTGCGAACGTCGTGCCGCCCTTTGTGCAAACTCCGTCGATAAAAGGCTCAAGCGGCATTTCGCTTTCAAGAAGGAATTTCGCCGTTCCGAACATCGTCTGCTCGGATAAAAGCAGCGCAACGCTCTTCGGAAGCCCCAGCGCCGCGCCCGCGTCGGCCATCGCCTTTGCCATGTATGCGAAGTATGCCGGGCCGGACCCCGAAAGCGCAGTGACAGCGTCAAAATGGCGCTCGGCCAGCAGAACGGTCCGTCCCGCGCCGCCGAGAATCTTCTCCACAGCCGCCACATCCGCCTTCTTCGCGTTCGGCGAAGCGCATATTGCGCACATGCCGGCATTCGCCCTGAGCGCGAGGTTCGGCATAACGCGCACAAGCCTCGCCTTCGCTCCAAACGCCTTGCGCAATTTGGCGAGGGTCTTCCCGGCGACGATCGAAACCAAAACCTGCGTCGCCCCAAGAACCGGCTTCACCACGGCGGCGACGCCGTCCACATCCTGCGGGCGGACTGCGAGAAACACAATGCGCGCGGACTTCGCGGCGAGCGCGGGATCGCTCGTCACCGAAACGCCGTAGCGCTTCTTCATGCCGGCAGCGCGCTCGGCCACCTTCTCCGCCATGATCACGCTGGATTTGTCGGTTATCGCCGAAAGAATGCCTTCTGCCATTTTTCCGGCGCCAATGAATGCGATTTTGTATTTCATGATGCTGTATTATACCACATCGCGCAGTGCCGCGCACACCGACTCCAGCTGCTCGCGCGTGTGCGAACTCATCACGGCCAGCCTCAGCCGCGCCGCGCCTTTCGCGACGGTTGGATACCGTATCGCCGACACGAGGAACCCACGCTCCTCAAGCGCCTGCGCGGCCGCAACCGCCTTGCGTTCATCACCGACGACAACAGGCACTATCGCGGAACCGGTGGAAACCTTCACCCCAGCCCGCGAAAGCCGCTCGACGAGAAAACCGACATTCTCCCTCAGCCGCGCGACACGCCACGGCTCGCGTTCCAGCACGTAGAGCGCCGCATCCGCCGCAGCGACGGACGGCGCGCCGGGCGCGGTGGAGAATATGAAGGGACGCGACTTGTTTACGAGGTAGTCGGCCATTTCGCGCGAAACGCACGCAAAGCCGCCTTCCGATCCGAGAGCCTTCGAGAGCGTACCCACAGTTACATCGGGGTGGCCGCATCCGAACCGCTCCGCAAGACCTCTTCCCGTTGCACCGACGACGCCGGTCGCGTGGGCTTCGTCCACAATCGACAACGCGCCGTTTGCGCGGCACACGTCGAGGAAGCGCGGCAAATCGAGAATGTCGCCATCCATCGAAAAAACGCCGTCGGAAACGACGACTCTGCGCCGTGCGCCGCGCGCGGACGCGAGCCGCGCCGAAAGATCGTCCATGTCGGCATGACGGTATACGACGACCTCCGCGCCACTCAACCGGCAGCCGTCTATTATCGAAGCGTGGTTGAGTTCGTCGGAGAATATCAAATCGCCTTTCTTCGCCAAAGCCGTAAGCACGCCTACATTCGCCATGTAGCCCGTGGCGTACAGAACCGCAGCCTCAGAGCCCTTGAACTGCGCCAGGTGGCGCTCGAGCGCGACATGCGGCGGCTGCGTTCCTGTGGTTAGGCGCGAGCCGCCGGATCCCGCGCCCCATCTGCGCGCGGCCTCCGCGGCGGCCTCGACCACACGCGGATCGCGCGCAAGATCGAGATAGTCGTTGCTCGCCATCACGACAAGTTCGCGACGGGCGCCGGCCTTGCCGCCCACCAGCGCGACAGGGCCTGTGGGGGATTCGAGTTCGCGGCACTTCCGCGAAAGCCCGGCTGCGGCGATTTCCCCAAGTTCGCCGGATATGGATGCGCTGCGCGGCGTCATGGACGAAAGAGCCGAACAGTCGACGAGAACCGCCTGGCTCTCTATGAAGCGTATCGTCTCCGCGACGCCTTCGCGCGGGCCGCGATAGAGGAATATGCGCCCGCCGCCAGGATCGCCCATTCGCTTCACGACTGTTATTCGCCGGTATCCGCCAGACTTCGTGGCGACATATCCGGTAACGTAGTCAGGGTCGTCCGATACGCACAGCTCCCCTACTATTCCAGGCGCGTTCGCGACTTTGGTGGCAAGAACGATCGCCTCCGCGAAATGGTTTTTGCCGCAGTTCGCCCCACCTTCCAGCGACTGCGCCGAATCCATTCGCGTAGCCCTCACTCCACGGGCGCGGTCGGGTTCGAGCCGCTCGAGCGTGTCGGCGTCGACAAGCATCGCACCGCGCAGCGAATACGAGCCTTCGAACATCGCCATTATCTCGTCCGCCCGGTCGATTCCTTCTGCGGCGAGAAGTTCCGCCGCCTTGCGCCGTCCCTCCTCCGGGTCGGACGTTTCAACCGTCGTTACCTGCAGAGCCTTCAGCCGTATCATGGCACCCGGCTCTTCGACCTTGAGGTTGATGAAATCGGGCGTGCCTTTAGAGTGATGCAGCGCACGCGCCGCAAGGTCGGCGAGCGTCTGCGGAACAGCCCGCTCGCGCACTATGCGCTCCGCGCCCGATATGTGCGCGCCATCGCAAGACGCGCGCATTTTCACGCATAGCGCGCGCGATTCCTTCGAGTCTTCCATCCCTTCCCTGCCCATCGCGGACGCTACGCCATCCTGAACACGCGCGCACACTCGCGGGCCGCACCGGGATAGAACTCCACGTCGACCGATCCGGACGAAACGTTGAGGCGGTAGTGTCCGGCGGCGGCGTTGCAGAAATACTCCTTCAGACCGGGCTTGAACAGCGCAAACGTCCTGCGGCACTCCTCGAGCTTGTCGCCCGAAAGACCGGACGCAGGAACATCGAAGTTTTCCACCTTGTCGAATATCGGCTCGACGGTGGCGAGGCGCTCGTCCTTCCACACAGAGTTGACCGTCATCTCGGTGAATCCGCCGAAGCGGTTTTCGTGGCGGAAGTAGCATGTAGTATGAGTGTGGCCCGAAAGCACAATCGCGTGGCGGCGCGAAAGCGTCTCGTAAAGCCTCGCACGGCCGGCCTCGCACTCCTTTTTGCCGCCGAGCCGCCAGCGGAAGCCGGGATCGGGCGAAGGCGTGAACGGACCGTGCGTCACGAGAAACACATGGCGCGCCGTTTGATCGGCTTCGATCAGGTCGGTTATCGGGTCGAGATCGCGCGTCTCGAAGTGGCAAAACACCCAAAGGTCGTCCCCGAGCCTGAACGAGAACGCCGGGTATTTCGCCTTCCATCCGTCGGGATGCGTCTTTGCGCCGAGCTTCGCGATCTGGTCGGTCATGAAAGGCTCGGCGAAGTCGAAGTAGGCTTCGTTCGCCCCCTTGCCGCGAAAATCGTGATTCCCCACCACGGTGAGAAACGGCATGCCTGCCGGATACGCCGCGCAAATCTTGTCGATGCAATCGGCCATCATCTTTTTGTGGGAAGGCACATCATCGCAGTCGCCCTGCACGAGATCGCCAAGCTGAAGCACGCAGCTCGTCGGGCGCGACGCGGCTAGCGCCCCGCTCGCGGCCACGAGTCTGGGGCATCTGTCGCGCCACATCTCGCCGTTGCGCCTGAACTCGGCATGCTGCACCTTCGCCCACTTGTTGGACTCGTCGTAATGCGAATGGTAGAAACTCTCCGGCTCGGTGTCGTAGTGGGTGTCGCCCAGAACCGCGATTGAATATTCGCCGAAAGCGTCTTTGGCGCTCTTGCCGAAACAGCCCATCGCCGACAAAAGGCCGGCTGCGCCGGTCGCCTGCAGAAAACCGCGTCGTGTCATCTCGTTCATAGGTATCATTCTCCAATGGTAAAATTGCATTCCGACGGCATTACATCGACCAGGCGCAACTCCACGTGTCTCTCCATATAGTCGCTGGCTTCGAGCGTGAAAACCATGTCATATGCCGCCGCAGAATGCGCCCGGAGCTCGTCCACCCTGTCGCCGCGATTCCACCAGATCGCCTTGGGTATGGATTTGTCGCGGAACGTCGCCACGAGATGGCGCCCCTCCGCGCCGAGCGGCCGTACGTCGGCGAACCTGACCGCTCGCATCCCGAACAACGGCTCGGGGTTGGCTTCGCCGCACGGCTCTATCTTCTGCACCCAGTCGGCGAGTTGCAGCGTAAGATCGGATCCGCTAACCCAAGCGTCCAGGCGCGAGACTCCGTGGACATTCGACGGAATGTTGGCCGCCTGCGCGGCGCAAGCCGCAGAAAAGAGCCTGCGGAAATCGTCCAGCATGCCTTCCTTTACCGAAAAGCCGCCGGCCGCCGCGTGGCCGCCGTAGCGATCGAGCGCCTCCGCAGAGGCGACGAACGCGTCGCGCACATTGTAACCGTCGGGCGCACGCGCCGAGCCGTGCCCGCCAACGACTATGCATACGGGGACAGGTCCACGCCCGTCGTTGCTGGCGCCAACGCGCTCGAGTATTCGCGCGGCGACTATGCCAGAAACGCCCTGATGGCCCTCGGGCAGGTCTATGACCTGCGCCGGCGCGCCCGGAACGATCTTGGAAAGCGCGGCGTCGAGCATCGCCTGCTCGATGGTTTTGCGTTCGACGTTCCTTACATCGACCCTGCGCGCAAGCTCGCGGGCCTCTTCGCGGTCGGTCGAGACGACAAGCTCGAGAGCCTCCATTCCGCTTGCAAGGCGCCCCGCAGCGTTTATCCGCGGCCCGATCAGAAAGCCGAAATCCTTCACCGTCAAGCACGGCGCGACGGATCGCGACGCGCGATCGAAAAGCTCCCTCAGGCCGAGCGGCGCGACAGAGCGAAAGCGCCGGAGCGCCTCGGAGACCAGAATGCGGTTCTGCCCCGCAAGAGGCATAACGTCGGTAATGGTGGCAAGCCCGGCCAGCACAAGCAGCGGTCCTGCGATCGGCGAACCAAAATGCGCACCACGCGATTTGGCGAGATTGACGATCGCGTTGGCGAGCAGAAACGCCACGCCGGCGCCGCACAGCCCGGCGAGACGCCCGGGCGAAGCGACCTTGGGATCCACCAGCGCGTCGGCGTTCGGCAGCTCCTCGCCTGGCAGGTGGTGGTCGGTTATCACCACGGAAATGCCGCGCGATTTCAAGTCGGCCACTTCGTCGACGGAGTTTATTCCGTTGTCGACAGTCACGACAAGCCTGACAACGGGGTTTTCGTCCAGCATGCGCGAGACGCTCGCCGAGCTCATTCCATACCCTTCCGAAAGGCGCTCGGGTATGAACGCGCTCGGCGCGCAGCCTGGCTTGGAAACGGCTTCTATCACTCTCAGCATTATCGCCGTGGCGCAGATGCCGTCGCAATCGTAGTCGCCGAACACAACTATCTTACCGCCGCGCTGGGCGACATCAAGCACGACCTCGGCCGCCTTTTCGACGCCAGGCAGCTCGCCCGGCGTCGCAAGCGACGAGATTGACGGCGACAGGTAGGCCTCGGCATCCTGTGCGCCGATTCCCCTGGCCGCCAGCAACCGCGCCACAATCGGCGGATAGCCTGCGTCCGTCAGAGAGGACTCGAGTGCGGCAGGAGCCTCACGCTCGGCCCATACGCTCAGAGCTTCACCTCGTGGCACCAGCCGTGGACGTCGTCCAGAACGCCATACTGTATTCCCTGCACCGTGTCGAACAGTTTCTGCAGATGAGGGCCGACGGCGTCAGGCTCTGAAATCCTTATCACCTCTTCGCCGCGCGTTATCTCCCAAACCGGCGTTACGACAACAGCCGTGCCGCATGCTGCGACTTCGGCGAAGGTCTTGATCTCCTCGTAGGGCACCGGGCGGCACTCCACCTTCCAGCCAAGATCGGCCGCGCACTGGCGAAGCGACATGTTCGTGACCGATGGCAGCACGGAATGGCTGTCGGGCGTGACGTACGTTCCGTCGGGCTTGATGCCGAGGAAGTTCGATGTGGAGAATTCCTCGACGAAGGTGTGGGTCTTCGCGTCGAGATACAGCTCGACGGGCCAGCCGTCGTGCTTGGCCTTCTCGTGCGCGAAGAGCGACGCCGCGTAGTTGCCGCCGACCTTGACGTCGCCCATGCCGTGCGGAGCGGCGCGGTCCCAATCGTCGAGAATGACGGCGCGGACGGGCTTGAGCCCCCCCTTGTAATACGCGCCTACCGGCATGACCATTATCATGAAGGTGTATTCCTTCGCCGGCGCGACGCCGATCTGCGGACCGGTGCCGATGAGAAGCGGCCGCAGATAGAGCGACCCGCCTGTGCCGTACGGCGGCACGTATTCCTCGTTCGCGGCGACCACCTTGTCGCACGCCTCGATGAACATCTCCTCCGGAACGGGCGGCATCACGCAGCGCACTGCGGTGCGGTACATTCTCTTCGCGTTCTCGTCGGGACGGAAGATCGCGATCTTGCCGTTCTTTTGACGGAAGGCTTTCATGCCCTCGAAGCACTCCTGTCCGTAGTGCAGGCAGGATGCGCCGATATGCATGGTGATGTAAGGGTCCTTGACGAGTTGCGCCTCACCCCATGCACCGTCTTTCCACGTATAGCGGATGTGGCAGTTCACATCCGAAAAACCGAAGCCGAGCTTCGACCATTCTATGTCAGTTCTTGGCATTGCTTTTCATCCTTTTTTGAAATTGGCAAGGTATATTATACCACAATCCAGCAGATGTTGCGACGGCGCGGCGCATTCGGCCGGAGAAATCCGTGACGGGGGCGCGGACGAACCCTCCGCCCTGGGGCTAGGCCATTTTTGCCTGTCCGCTCCAGCCAAGCTTTCGCGCAAGCACTTCGTATGGATCGTGTCCGTCAAACTCGACTATGGCAGCGAACTCGGACGACTTGCGTATATCGACCGACCCGCCGTCTTCGAGCGTGAACACGTTCTCGCCGTCCGCATACACCACTATGCGTCCATCGCGCCCGCCATCCCTCGCACGCGTGGCGACAGTCATGACGACGGAGTCGCTTACGACCATCGGCCGCACGCCCAGCGCATGAGGGTTCATCGGCGTAACCACGAAGCTCGCCGAATCAGGCATTACAACAGGACCTCCGGCCGCAAGCGAATATGCCGTCGAGCCCGTAGGCGTCGCGAAGACGAGCCCGTCAGCAAAGTACCTCGCCACTCCACGCGCATCAACCGAGAGATCGAGCACGGCGGCATGGCCCGAAAGCTGACGCATAAGCACGATGTCGTTGAGCGCGAGCGCGGGTTCGCGGTTTCCGCATCCGGTCAGCCGCGCTTCGAGCATAGTGCGGCGCGATATTCTGAAGCGCCCCTCCGCAAGCATCGAAAGCGCCTTTTCGAAGTGGCGACGCTCGACGCTCGCGAGATAGCCGAGGCCGCCGAGGTTGAAACCTGCCACCGGCTTTGCGCGGTGGATTCGGGCAGCCCTGAGAATCGTGCCGTCCCCGCCAAGCGCGATTACCGCATCGGCGTCCGCCCCCTTCTCGCACAACTCAAGTCCGAGGCCGGGAAGTTTTGCCGCAAGCGACTCGTAGGCCGCCTTCGCCTCCGGTTTGGACTTGTTGACGTGGAAATGGATGCGGCGCACGGTCATCAGGAGTGCTCCCTCGCTTCGGCCAGCCTCAGAAGCTCGCGGTTCTTCTCGCCCAACGCGGGTTTCTTTTTGAAGCTGGCGACGAGCGACTTCTCGAGGTTGTCGTCCGAAAGGCCAGTGCATTTGAACTTTTTGAGCGCGGCGAGCATCATCGTGTTCGCGGCCTTTGGCACGCCGAACTCCTCGGCCATTTTTATCGCCGGCCAGCGTATGAGCCTCACGCCATCCGGCGGATCGGTCTTGACAGGCACCGTCTCATCGACTATTACCGTTCCGCCGCGCTTCACGTCGCCGGCAAAACGCTCGTAGGCGGGCTGGTTCATGCAGACAAGCACATCGGGGTGCTCGACCGTCGGCGAACCTATCGGCGTACCGGAGACTACTACCGAGCAGTTGGCGCTGCCGCCGCGCTGCTCCGGGCCGTAGCTGGGGAACCAGAGCGTGTGGCGGCGCTCGAGCCGCGCAGCCTCCGCCACGCAAAGACCGAGCGAGAGAATGCCCTGCCCGCCATAGCCGGCGAACTTGAATCTCTTCTCGGCGAATGCGGCGTCATCGACAGCCGGAAGCACCGCGTCCTTCTCGACAAAAAGATCGCGGCAGCTTGAAGCCCTGGGCACAGGCCTCGCCGCAAGCGGCTCTCTCGCCTCTTCGTCCCTGAACACGCCGAGAGGAAATTCCCTCTCCATCTCGTTCATGCAGAAGTCGGCGGCCTTGAGGGGATCCATCTTGAAATTGGTCGGACACGGCGCAAGTATCTCGAGAAGCGCGTAGCCCTTCCCGTCGCGCTGTATCTCGAAAACCTTGCGTATCGCCTTTTTCGCCTGCATTATGCGGCGCGTGTCGGCAACCGACACGCGGGCGATGTAGACCGGGGCCTGAAGTTGCGCGAAGACCTCGCACACATGAAGCGGGTGTCCGGTAAGCGCAGGGTCGCGTCCGAACGGAGTAGTGGTAGTTGTCTCGCCGTCGAGCGTGGTCGGGGCCATCTGGCCGCCTGTCATGCCATAGAGCGAGTTGTTCACGAAAATGCAGCCGAACTTCTCGCCGCGGCTTGCCGCCTGGAAAGCGTTGTTGAATCCGATCGCGCCCAGGTCGCCGTCACCCTGGTAGGCGATTGTGACGGCGTCGGGCCGCGCCCTGCAAACACCCGTCGCGGCGGCGCTGGCGCGTCCGTGCGCGGCGGAGATGTGGGCGGCGTCCCAGTAGTAGTACGTGAACACGCCGCACCCGACGGGATCGACGAAAATCGTCCTGTCCTGCAGACCAAGCTCGGCGCAGGCCTCGGCGATCAGCTTGTTGATTATGCCGTGTCCGCAACCCGGACAGTAGTGGGTGAAGCTTACGTTCTTCCCGCTTCTGGGGAAGACCTTGTACATCCCCTTCTGCTCTATCGTCGCCATCAGACCATCTCCTTTGCGAACTTCACCGCGCCATCCACCGAGACGACTTCGCCGCCCATGCGGTGCACCATCTTCACCGACGCCGCCTCGGTGCCCAGCCCTGCCTTCGCGAGATTGAGCCGCACATCGTCCGCGAACTGTCCGGCGTCCAGCTCGATCGTCATTATCCTGCGCCCCTTCGCGACAGCCGCGAGCTGCTCCCGCGGGAAGGGATTGAGCGTGATCGGACGGAACGCGCCCGCCTTCACTCCCTCGCGGCGAAGCTCCTCTACGGTCGTGCGGGCGATTCGCCCCGAAATGCCGAATGCGACGACAAGCAGCTCTGCGTCGTCGGCGAGATACGGCTCGCCCATGGCGTCGGCCGCCATGCGCGCGTACTTCTCCTGCAGGTGGTTGTTGAACCGCTCCTGCTGAGCGGCGTCGAGATAGATCGACTTGACGAGGTTGCCGCGCGTCCTGGGCTCGCCCTGCGCCGCCCAGTCGCTGAAGTCCGGGCGCGGCATCTCCTTCTCCGGAAGCGCGACCGTCTCCATCATCTGCCCCTGGAGTCCGTCGGCGAAGACCACGGCGGGGGTGCGCCATTTCACGGACATCTCAAAAGCCTTCATCGTGAGATCGAACATCTCCTGCGCGCTTGCCGGCGCAAGGGTGAAGGTCTGATAGCTGCCGTGGCCGCCGCCCTTCACCGCAGGGGTGTAGTCGGACTGTTCCGGGTATACGTTTCCAAGGCCTGGACCGGCCCTGTTGACGTTGACGACAACCGCAGGCAGTTCCGCTCCGGCGAGATAGCTGATGCCTTCCTGCATAAGGGAAAAGCCCGGTCCGCTGGTGGCGGTCATGCAGAGCCGCCCGGCGCCTGCCGCGCCGAACATCATGTTCACGCTCGCTGTCTCGCATTCGGCCTGGACGAACGTCCTGCCGAGCATGGGGAACCACTTCGCAGCGCCGTGCGCGATTTCGCTCGCCGGCGTTATCGGATAGCCGAAATAGAGGTCGCAACCCGCGTAGAGCGCGCCCATCACGACCGCCTCGTTGCTCTTGACGAACTTTGTCATTTTTCCACCTTCAGCGCATACGGCTCGGGACAGTTGTAAAAGCACATCCCGCAGCTTATGCAGCCCTCTCCTTTGTACTCGACCGACTTGATGCCCATCGCGTTCAGCGTTTCGCCCAGCGCCAGGCACTTCTTCGGACACGCCGCGACGCACCGTCCGCAGCCTTTGCAGTTTTCTCTGTCAATCACTACCATAAGATTTTCCCGAATACTCACTCGGCGTCGTCGCCGATGTCCGGCAGAGGGTGGCCTATGCGCGGAACGGACGCCATAAGGCGCTTCGTATACGCCTCCTTCGGATTCTTCAGAACCTCGTCGGCCGTACCCTGCTCGACGATGCGACCGCGGTTCATCACGATTATGCGGTCGGCGACATGCTGCACGACGCCAACATCGTGCGTAATGAAAAGGAACGACAGGCCGAGCTTCTTTTTCAATCCCTCCAGAAGATCGAGCACCTGCGCGCGGATGGAAAGGTCGAGCGCGGAAACAGCCTCGTCGCAGATGAGAAGCTCGGGCTTGAGCGCAATCGCGCGGGCGATGCAGATGCGCTGGCGCTGACCGCCGGAGAATTCGTGCGGATAGCGGTAGAGCACCGACGCGCCCAAGCCCACGCTTTCAAGAAGCTCCACGGCCTTGTCGACGCGCCCGGACTTCGCGCACAGCCCATGGTAAACCATACCTTCCGTCACGATGTCGCAAATCGTGTGGCGCGGATTGAGGCTTGCGTTCGGATCCTGAAAGACGACCTGAACCTTTCGGTGGTATTCGAGCAGGTCCTTGCCGCGAAGAGTCGAGATGTCCACGCCGTCAACCTTGATCGTACCGCCGCACGGCTTGTTGAGCATCAGCACGGCGCGGCTCGTAGTCGACTTGCCGCAGCCCGATTCGCCCACCACTCCGAGCGTTTCGCCGCGCTTCAGGTCGAAGCTTACGCCGTCGACCGCCTTCACGTAGCCCACCGTGCGCGCGAACACGCCCTTTTTGACGGGAAACCAAACCTTGAGGTCCCTGACTTCGAGTATGTTGTCGTTCATCCTCTGTATCCTTCTATTACAGTCTGATGCGGACGCTTCGCCATCTTGGGATAGTCGAGCGTGTAGTGCAGCCCCCTGCTCTCGCGGCGGCGCTTTGCGCACTTCACGATAAGCTCCGCGCAGACGGCCAGGTTTCGCAGTTCGAGAGTGTCGGGCGTTACGAGATAGCGGAAGTAGTAGTCGTGTATCTCGCGGCGCAGCGTCTTCAAGCGATGCGCCGCACGCGCCAGGCGCTTGTTCGTGCGCACGATCCCCACGTAGTCCCACATCAGGCGGCGAATCTCGTCCCACATGTGCGCCACAAGCACGGCCTCGTCTGGCGGCACGGCGCTTCCCGTCTTCCACGCGGGGATGGCAGGCGCGCGGCGGGCGAAGCTCTCCGGGTGCGGCCCGAGCCGCGCCGCGGTGAGGCGCGCGCAGACGACGGCTTCCATTAGCGAGTTGGAGGCGAGGCGGTTCGCGCCGTGAAGCCCCGTCGAAGCGCATTCGCCCACGGCCGAAAGGCCGCGTATCGAGGTGCGCCCGTCGGTCGTCGCCTGTATTCCGCCGCACGTGTAGTGCGCGGCAGGAACGACGGGGATGAGGTCTTTCGCCATATCGATCCCAAACTCCATGCACTTCATGTAGATGTTGGGGAAGCGCGTCTGGAGATACTTGCGCCCTTTGGAGCGGATGTCGAGAAACATGCAGTCGTCGCCGGTGCGCTTCATCTCGGAGTCGATCGAACGCGCCACGATGTCGCGCGGCGCGAGCGATCCGCGCGGATCGTACTTCTTCATGAACTCGCGTCCGCGCTTGTCGACGAGAACGGCCCCTTCGCCGCGCACCGCCTCGGAGATCAGAAAGCGCTTCGCCTGCGGATGGTAGAGGCACGTCGGATGGAACTGTATGAACTCCATGTTCTCGATCTTCGCGCCCGCGCGCCAGGCGAGCGCGATTCCGTCGCCTGTCGCGGAATCGGGATTGCAGGTGTAGAGATACACCTTCCCGCATCCGCCCGTGGCGAGTATGGTGTTTGGAGAGCGCACGACGTATATCTCGCCGCTCGGCTTGTCCATCACATACGCGCCGACGCACCTGTTGTCGCCCGAAATCCCAATGCGGCGCGTCATCACGAGGTCGATGACGATCGTGTTCTCGAGAATGGAGATTTCGCTGTGGCGCTTGACGGTTCTTATCATCGCCGACTCGCATCGCTCGCCGGTTATGTCGCCGGCGTGGAAAATGCGGCGCGCCGAATGGCCGCCCTCCCGCGTAAGATCCCAGTCGCCGTTCTTCTTGCAGGCGAACTTCACGCCGCAGTCGATAAGGTCTTGAATGCCCTCCGGCGCATGCTCGCATATCTCATGCACGACAGGCGACTTGCCGAGCCATGCGCCGGCGATCATCGTGTCACGCGCATGCTTGTCGAACGAGTCCGACGGATCCATCACGCAGCATATTCCGCCCTGAGCGAAATTGGTATTGCAATCGGCGAGGCGACCCTTTGTCGCCACGACGACTTTACCGTATGCCGCCAGATGCAAGGCCGTCATCAAACCGGCCATGCCCGAACCGACTACGAAGTAATCAGCATCCAATGTCTTCATTCCGGGATATTATACCATAAATAGGGCGCCCGATACGCGCCTGGCCATAAAAGACGACCGCGATGTCCAGAAGCCAACGCAAGATTCTCTTGCGTTTACCCTCTGTATCCCCGGGGAGGTGACGTGCGTTTACTTTCGGACACAGCACCGAGAGGCAAGAACTCCGAGGCAGATAAAGGTGTCTAGTGTGGCAGGGTAAGCCGCCAAGGGTGGCAGGTCTAGCCGCCAGAGGCGCCATGCCGTTGTATGCCTTCATAGTCGAGCGCGACAATTCGCAGATTCGTATGGCGGCATGTGTAATTTCCCCCTAAGGGTGATTGATAAAAACCCTAAGGGTAAAATGCTTTCACCCTTAGGGTAAATAAAGGCCACCCTTAGTGGTGGAGGCAATTGCAAAACCACGCGAATTCGGCGGGCTGACCCCAGCCCGCCGCGGCGGCGTGAGGTCACGCCGCCCTACCAGGTTTTACAATTGCCTCGAAGATTAAAGCCTCCTTAGTCGCGGCAGGACGCCTCGGCGCTCGGCTTGGTCGCTTCCCTATGGGTCGCGCCCACCCTCAAGGGGCGGTTATGCTCTCCCAGTTGGGGGCTCTCACGGGGGTATGCTGCCATTGGGGTTGAGCCCAATGGATGATTCAGTCCCGTGATGCGGCGACTGGGCCATGGCCGGCTGTCATATTTTCCCCGAGAAGCGCGAGGGTTGGATCTGCCGCGGAAATATCCTGCACCCACCCGTTCTCGAATCCGAAATCCGCAGCGGCCTCGGCGACCTCGCCATACTCCTCTTCAGTAACGGTGCGATTGAATGGCGGCGTGTCTTTTGCGCGATAGGCTGGCGTGTACTGGCTCATCACCGACACCGGAATCTCGCTGGATATTTCCGTCGCCAGCCACGCAAGGTTCTCTATCGCCTCGTCGGCGTGACCAGGCAGTACAAGCACCCTTACGATTGTCCTGTTCGGGGTGTGCGCCCACGCCCATTTAACGGCCTCGCGCGCAAATTTCACGTACTGTGGCGCCGCGCTGGCGCAAACAGCGGTATCGTCCCTTGAATATCGAAGGTCGAACAGCGCCCAGTCGCAAAGTTCCGCGTATTCTTCAAGCGTTTCAACGCGTTCGTACCCAGAGGAATTCCACACGAACGGCAGTTTGACACCCTCGGCGCGGAGAGTCGAGGCGGCATCGCGTATGAATGGAAGATACGGCGTGGGGGATACGAGATTCCAGTTCTCCACGCGGTCCGCCACGGCAAGATCCCGCATTATGGAAACGAGTTCGCCAACCGTCTTGTCCTCGCCCCTGCCGCGCCAGCTCCACGGTGAGTTCTGGCAGTACAGACACTTCATCGTGCAGCGCGAAAAAAATATGCAACCGCTGCCGCGTTTACCGGTTATCGGCGGCTCCTCGCCGAAATGCGGTCCCCACCTGAACAGCCTTACGCAATTCGCCGCGCCGCAGAAGCCGGGCGCGCCTCCTTCCCGGAACCTGTCGGCTCTACAGCGTCTGGGACACAATTCGCAAAGGCTCATCGCTTGAACTTGGGATTGGAACCTGCTATCACCAGGGCGACTTCGCCTTTGACCTTCGCGTTCTTGAATTCGGCGACAAGATCCGAAAGGTATCCGCGGCTCACCCGCTCGTGAAGCTTTGTAAGCTCTATGCAGACTGCGGCCTCGCGGTCGCCCAAGGCGTCCAGGGCGGCTTCGAGCGTAGCGCCTATCCTGAACGGGGATTCGTAGCATATGAGGGTATGCTCTTTGTCGGCGTCTTCGGCAAACCAGTTTCTGAGCGCGCCGGGACCTCGCGGCGGGAAGCCTCTGAACGTAAACGAGCTTGTGGAAAGTCCACTCGCAAGCAGCGCCACATTCACGGCGCTCGCGCCGGGTATCACTTCGTAGGCGACGCCTTCTTTTGCGCAAGCCCGGATCAGCCGGTAGCCCGGATCGGATATCCCGGGGTATCCGCCGTCCGAGCAAAGCACGGTTTCGCGTCCCGACCGCACTGCGTCAAGCACGATCCGCGTCGTGCGCTCTTCGTTTCCCTGCCGGTACGAAATCATCTCGGGACGAGGCACTCCGAAATGCGAAAGGAGCTGCCATGTGCGGCGCGTATCCTCGCAGGCTATGAGCGCCGCAGCCTTGAACGCGTCCAGCGCGCGAGGCGAAAGGTCGGAAAGATTGCCGATGGGAGTTGCTACGACGTGAAGCATGGTCAGTATTTCTTGACCTCCTCTTCCCACGCTTTTTTGGTGGCCTCGTCTGGCGCGACCAGAATACCGCGAAACTGGTACGGGACCCAATGGTTGGTCCATGTCGTGTCGCGGAACGGAAGCTCGAACGCGTCCTGCGCGGGAAGGACGTCGTCGGTCGTTCCGGCGCGTCCGTCGGGTCCCTTGGAGTACAGCACCGGATGTCCGCCGCCTTCGCGCTCCTCGTATACGTATGCGCGGCCCCATGGATCCTTTACCACTTTTTTTATGTAAGGACCGAACCACCCCTTCAGCTGCGGTCTCAGCGCGGCGAGCTCTTCAAGTCCCTCGGCTGTCGTCGGATAGCGTCCAACATGGAATTTGTAGCGTCCGCACGCCTGCGCCAGCGCGTCAATGGACTTGCGCGACTGCAGATCGGCTTTTGATATGCGCTTGCGGCCCATGGGCACGGCCCCCGTCTGAACGCCGATGAAAAGGCCTGCTATGAATATCATCAGGCAAATGACGATTGCATAATAGAGCGGCCCGCGCTTTATCCGAGGTTTGTCGAGACCTAGCTCGGCGCGCTTGAGCTCGTATTCCTTGGCAATCTTCTTCACGGCCGCCTGCGTCTTGGCCCGCGCCGCGCTTTTGGCGGGATCCTTCGCGCGGAACTTGCGGCGCATCTCGGTGTAGTCAACCATGGCTTCAGCCGACCTCCGACAGCACAAGTCCGCCAGGCTCGCAATGTCCGGAAGAAATCGCGAAAGCCTTCAGCAGATCGGCCGCCAATCTTTCAAGGGCCTCCGGCTCGGACGTCGTTTCAAGTGTCGCGAGCGGCGCACCTACCGTTACCTTGTCGCCAACGCGCACGGCGAGCGTCACGCCGGCAAGGGGATCGATTCTGTCGCCGGCCATGGCGCGCCCAGCCCCGAGCGCGAGCGCGACGCGCGCGACCTTCTCGGCGTCTATCCCCGATACGCGGCCAGACCGCATGGCCTGTATGCGGAACTTGAACGTTGGCGTTTGGAGCATGCCGGCGAAGCGGTCCAGATCGCCGCCATGGGCCGACACCATCGCCTTGAACTTCGCAAGCGCAGATCCGTCCGCGAGCTTTTCGCTGCACATGGCGCGGGCGTCCCCGAGAGGCATGCCCTTCTCCAGCGACACCATCCTGGCGGCGAGCTCCAGCGAAAGGCCGACAGTGTCGGAGAGCCTTGCGACATCCACGTCAAAGCCTGGCGCGCCAAGCATAGCAAGGGCCTCCGCGACTTCGTTCGCATTGCCCACGGCGAACCCCAGCGGCGCGTTCATATCGGTAACGAGCGCGCATGAAAGGCGGCCTGCCGCCCGCGCCCCGGCCACAAGCGAATCCGCCAGCGCCCTGGCGTCTTCGGGAGTTTTCATGAAGGCGCCACGTCCGCACTTGACGTCAAACACAAGCGTGTGCGCGCCCTCGGCGAGCTTCTTTGAGAGTATCGACGCGGTTATGAGCGGAATCGAAGCCACGGTTCCCGTCACGTCGCGAAGCGCGTAGAGCTTCTTGTCGGCAGGGCATATCTCGTCGGTCTGCACCGCAACGGAGACACCTACGGATGCAGCTATCTCCTGAAAACGCGCAAGCGGTTGCGAACAGTTGTAGCCGGGGATCGTCTCCATCTTGTCGGCCGTCCCGCCCGTCAGGCCGAGTCCGCGCCCGACGAGCGACGGCACCACCACGCCGCATGCGGCGACGACAGGCTGTATCACAAGCGACAGCTTGTCGCCGACGCCGCCTGTCGAATGCTTGTCGGCGGTGGGCGCCGTCCATGAAAGGCACTCGCCCGAGCGCATCATCGCGTCGGTGAGGTCGGCCGTTTCGCGAGTCGTCATTCCGCGGCAGCACACCGCCATCGCGAAAGCGCTCATCTGGTAGTCGGGTATGTCCCCCCGGGTGAAGCCCTCGACGAATTCGCGTATTTCGGCCGAGCCCAAAGCGTGCCCTTCACGCTTTCTCTCAAGGACGACCTTGGCTATCATAGCTTCTGGAGAACCCCCTTTATGGATCTCTCGCGAGCCTCGACCGATTCGCAAAGGCGGAACTGAACGCGCGCGCGGTTGAGGTTCTGCTCGGGCTGGCTCGTCTTGAAGTAGACATTGCCGTTCAGATAGTCCTGGAAGAACCTGAGCCCCAGCTCGAACGGAAGAAGCCGTATCGAATCGTAGAGGTATGCGCGATCGGCGTCGGTCATGAACGCTCCGGCTTCGCGCATGTATCCCTTGCAGAAGGCTGTTGCGAGATCTTCATCGAAGACAACCTTGGCGAGATTGGTCTCTTCTTCGCCCGCAGGGTTGCAGATCGACCTGAGCGCATCGCCGAAGTCGAGATGTATGAGGCCGGGGCTCACAGTGTCAAGATCGATCATCGCAGTGCCCTTCCCGGTCACATCGTCGATCATTATGTTGTTCACCTTCGGATCGCCGTGGAACATGCGCTTCTTCAGCTCCCCGGCGGCCTCCGCCTTTTCAAGGCACAGCGCCAGGTCGCGGCGCTCTTCGATGAACTTCGCCAGGCGTTTCGCCTCGACAGACGCATTGAGAAGCTCTTTCGCCTCGGGCTTTTCGAGCGTTTTGTCGTACGAGGCAAGATAGCCGCTGGTGATGTGGAATCCGGGCAAAGGATCGCCGATGGATTCAGGGTTCATGTCGCTTATAAGGTAGTGGAAATGGCCAAGCGCCGCGCCGCACTCCATGGCGTGCTCGGGGCCTTGCGCGACATCGAAAGCATGGGCGCTCATTATTCGTGTTATGACGCGCCATACTTCGCCGTTCTCGTCGGTGACGTAGTCGGCGCCTTCCTTGGTCTTGACAATGCGGGGCATCTGCCAGACGCGATCGTCGCGGCCCGCCTTCGAGTCGGCTTCCAGCTTCTCGTGACAGTGGCGCGTCACTTCGTGCATGTTCTCCATTATAAGCTCGGGCTTGGGGAACACGTTGCGGTTAACCCGCTGCAGTATCACCTGCGTCTCGGTGAAAGTATTGCGGTATATCGCCAGAAAGGTGTCGTTGATGTTGCCGTTTCCAAACGGTTGCAGCGCGACGAGCCGTCCTTTCACGTTGAACTTGTTGACGAGAATCGATAGTTCCATCAGCATCCTCCTTTTTTTCTGTTTGTTGTTTATTATACCAAATGTTTAGCGCCGGACGGAAAATCCACCACAAGGCAATCAGCCGCCATTCGACCTGAGCGCCTTCGGGCCTTGAGGCTTCAGGGATAGTCCGCCGGCAAAGTGAGTACTTCGCATCCGTCGTCCGTGATGGCCACAGTGTGCTCAAAGTGCGCCGAGAGGCACCTGTCGCGCGTGACGACGGTCCAGCCGTCCTCCAGCACATCGGTCTTCTCGCCTAACCTTGTCATGGTTATCATCGGTTCGATTGCGATTGTCATTCCGGGCTTCAGCACGAGTTTCGTGCCGGGCTTGCCATAGTTGGGCACTTGCGGATCCTCGTGGACCGTACGACCGACTCCATGGCCGATCCAGTCGCGCACGACGCCAAAACCAGCGTCAACGGCAACCTTTTCGATCGCATAGCCGACATCGCCGAGGTGCACGCCCGGGCCGCACGCCTCGATACCCGCCTTGAGGCATGCCTTTGTCGTCTCCACAAGCCGCATAACCGCCGGATCGGTCACGCCTAGCGCGACGGTGCGCGACGTGTCGCCGTTGAAGCCGTTCTTGAATATGCCAACATCCGTCTTCACGAGATCGCCGGGCATAATCACCCTGTTGTGGTTTGGGATTCCGTGAATAACCTCGTCGTTGACGGATACGCAGATGTGGCCCGGGAAGTCGGCGTATCTGTAGAAGCTCGCCTTTACATTGTGTTTTCTGCAGTACTCGACAACCAGGTCGTCTATTTCGCCCGTAGTGACGCCGGGCGCGACAGCGTTCGCGCAGATGTCGCGTATTTCCGCGCTCATCCGGCACGCTTCGCGCATCCGGTCTATCTCGGACTTTGTCTTTATGTCGACCTTCATCGGTGTCACATGGCCGCGAGGAACGCCTCGGCGTTCTTGACAGGCCCCTTATTGCCGTCTATCTTCCGTAAAAGCCCCTTCGCCTCGTAGAAAGCGATGAGCGGCTCCGTTTCGCGGTGATACACGACAAGACGGTCTTTGACGGTATCGGGGTTGTCGTCCTTGCGAACCACAAGCTCCGCGCCGCACTTGTCGCAGACGCCGGCGACCTTGGGCGGCAGAGCGGTCACATGATAACCGGCCTTGCACTTCGGGCACGTGCGGCGACCGGCGATGCGGTCCTGAATTATTTCGTCGGGCACGTCCACGAGCACTACGCTGCGAATCGGCGCGCCAGTGGCCTCGAGCATCTCGGCCTGCGCGACATTGCGAGGGAATCCGTCGAGAAGCATCGTCACGTCGCCCTGCGTCTCGGCGATGACATCCTTTATCATCTGGGCTATGAGCCCGTCGGGGACGAGCTGCCCGCGTTCCATGAAGCCCTTGGCCTCCACTCCGGCGGGAGTGCCCTTCGCCACCGCGCCGCGCAGCAGATCGCCGGACGACACGTGCTTGAGATTGGCGTTGGTCTCGGCCAGACGGCCTGCGATCGTTCCTTTGCCGGATCCCGGCGCGCCAAGAAGAATTACCATGTTCATAATCAGTTGTTTCCTTTCGATCTTTCAAGATAGTCTTTGGTGACACGCCACACGACAGGCGACAGCAGCACGAGCGCCACCAGGTTGGGGAATGCCATGAGCCCGTTGAACGTGTCGGCGATGCCCCAAACGACGGACACCGTCAGATAAGGGCCGACGAACACAACCGCAACATAGGCTAGGCGATACGCCTTGACCGCCCATTTGCGCTTCGCGCCCACCAGATACTCAAGGCACTTTTCGGAATAATAGTCCCATCCGAGTATGGTCGTGAACGCAAAGAACGTGAGCGCCGTCATCAGGAAGAAGCTCGCCACAGGCCCCGAATCGGGCCCGAGGAACGCAAGCCCGCGGCGGAAGGCCTCGATCGTGATATCCACGCCCTTGAGACCGAGCGAAGGCTCCCACGCGCCTGTGACGACGATTGCAAGACCCGTCATGGTGCAGATGACGATCGTGTCGATGAAGGTTCCCGTCATGCAGACCAGGCCCTGACGCGCAGGTTCGTTGGTCTTTGCGGCGGCGGCGGCGATCGGAGCGGAGCCGAGGCCGGCCTCGTTCGAGAAGATTCCGCGCGCGATTCCCTTCTGCATCGCAATGAATATCGTACCGACCATGCCGCCGGTGAAGGCCGAAGGATTGAAGGCCGAACGCACAATCAGCTCAAGCGCGGCGGTGAGCTTCGACACGTTGCCGAGCAGCAGGAACGCGATTATGACAACATAGAATATCGCCATGAACGGGACTATCACCGTCGAAACCGCCGCAATGCGCTTGAGACCGCCGATCACGACGAGTCCGACGCACACGGTGACAAACAGACCCGCGATGACGACAGGCACCGAATATGTCGTGCCGAAAAGCTGTATGCCCGTAGCCATGTTCGACGGGTCGAACGCCGGATCGAAGAAGCGCTGCACCGCCGACGTGATGCCGTGGATCTGCGTGATCGTGCCTATGCCCATAATGCCCGCGAGAGCGCCGAATACTGCGAAAAGCACCGCGAGCCACTTCCAGCTCTTGAGGCCGAAACGTCCTTTGAGACCGCGCTCGATATAGTAGAAAGGTCCGCCAAGCACCGTACCGTCGGGCTGTACCTCGCGATATTTCACGGCAAGCAGGCCTTCGGCGTATTTTGTGGCCATGCCGAAGAACGCCGCCACCTCCATCCAAAAGAGAGCGCCGGGCCCGCCTGTGCCGATGGCCGTCGCCACGCCGACGATGTTGCCGGTCCCAATGGTCGCGGAAAGCGCCGTGCAAAGCGCACCGAACTGGCTCACCTCGCCGCTGCCCTCCTCTTGGGCGAACATGTAGCGAAATGCATTCTTGAGATTCAGCAGATGCGTCATGCGCAGAATGCACGTCAAAAGAAGACCGGTCACAAGTATGGATGCGATCAGAGGCACGCCCCATACGTAACCGTCGATCTTGTCGACGAATGCGGTGAAAGACGCGAGCCAATCGCTCGTCGCCTCGACAGTCGAGGCGACTTCGGCCGTCTGTGCCGCTTCAGGCGCGGCGGCCACCGTCTGTAGCGCTGTCTGCGCAACGTGTGCAACAATGTTTGTCATAATGTGGATATATTACCATAAAGACCCCCGTGGTTCAACTGCGAATTCGGGTTGCATGGGTCGCCGCTTCTGTGCGGCGACGCGTCGTGTCCGGAACTAAACGCAAGTTCTGGAAGTAAACGCAAGTTTATCCGATAACTTCTGGCAAATCCCTTTGTCGCTGCGTGCGGAAGCCCGC
>CACYQU010000021.1 GCA_902776615.1 uncultured bacterium | reverse complement strand
CGCGTAACATTCGCGTAACATTCGTTTCCGGAAAATATGCGATAATGGTTGTGTTCCCGCGGGGAAGGCATGCGCCGCAGTCCAAGCGGGCGGACATCCCGTCCGCCCTCGGCGATGTCTCCAGCGCGGAATCATGAAAGGAACCGGAAAGATGGCAAGAACAAGACGAATCAAACTCGCGGGACGCGACGCGATCTACCACATCATGTCGAGAACCGCCGGACGGCAGATGTTGCTCGCGGACGCCGGAGTGAAGCGCGACATGCTCCGCGCCCTGGAGCGCAGCGCGGAGTTCAGCGGGGTGGAGGTTCTCAGCTTCGCGCTGATGGACAACCACTTTCACCTTGTCGTGAGGATACCGAGCCCCGAAGAGCCGGTGCCGGAGGAAGAAGTACTGCGGCGATACGCTGTGCTGGTCGGGAAGGTGAAGGCCGACGAACTGGAGTCGCGCCTCGCCCATATGCGAGAACGCGGGGACAGTCACTCGGTTGACATCATCCTCGATCGCATGCGCTCGCGGATGTACGACCTCAGCCAGTTCGGAAAGACCTTCAAGGAGACGTTCGGCCGCATATTCCGCCGGAGGCGGCCGTGGTGCGGAAACCTGTGGGAAGGACGCTTCAAAAGCACGCTGATCGGCGAAGCGGAGTATCTGAGGATATGCACGGCCTATGTCGAGCTGAATCCCGTCCGGGCGGGGCTTTCGACGAGCTCCAGCGGTTATGAATGGTGCACGACCGGCGCGGCGGAGCGCGGAAACGCCTTCGCGCAGCGCTGCCGCGAGAGACTTGCCGCAGTCGCGGGATTCGGGGACAGTCCCCGTTCCGAAGGGTGGCTGATGAAGCGTGCGCCGCAGATATCGTGCGGAAAGATATTCGGAAGCAGCGAATTCGTTGCGGAATCGTTGGGGCTGCTCGCGGACAGGGTGAAGTCGCGCACTGCGCGGCCGAGACGGATCAAGGGCGGCGAGGGCTTTTCGTCGCATGGCCACCTGCTGGCGGCGAAGATCGAACGAAAGGCGGCATAAAAGAAGGTGTGAAGCGGGTTGGAAGTAGATGCAGAGAGTGATTATCGAACGAGTCGACTAGTGCCTGTCCCCGGTTTTCCTTGAGAGGCCTCCCACTGGGAGAGCGGGCGTCCCGCCCGCGACTAAGGAGGCTTTAATCTTCCATATGAGCGGGCGAGACGCCACGCTCTCCCAGTGATACGCCACGCTCTTCTGGTAATGTGTCAGACCAAATCTGCCATGCCACCCTGCGCCGGGAATTTGGCATGCTGTTGGCGCGATGATTGATGGTGACAGAATATGGCTGAAAATGAGCGGCGCAGGTTGCGCCTGCAATCGGAATATGCGATAATATGCACCGCATTGAAGCGGGAGGCAAAATGGGCAGAAACATACTTTTGGGAGTGACAGGCTCGATCGCCGCATACAAGGCGGCAGAACTTGTGAGGCTGTTCGTGAAGAACGGCGATGACGTGCATGTGGTCATGACGCAGGCCGCGTGCGAATTCGTCGCGCCATTGACATTCCAGACGCTTTCGCGCAATCCGGTTGCAACAGACCAGTTCGAGCCTCCGCGCGAATGGAAGCCCGGCCACATATCGCTGGCGCAGAGCGCCGATCTCGTGGTGGTGGCGCCCGCCACCGCGAACACCATCGCCAAAATGGCGCATGGCATCGCCGACAATCTCCTTGCATCTTCGCTGCTGGCGACAAAAGCGCAGATCGCCGTAGCCCCTGCCATGAACGAGGGCATGTGGTTCAACGCGGCTACGGTCGAGAACGTCGAAACGCTCCGCAGGCGCGGCGTTCTCGTGATATCTCCGCGCGAGGGCGATCTCGCGTGCGGCACTGCTGGCGCGGGGCGCATGGCCGAGCCAAAGGACATTTTCGAGGAGCTCAAGTGAAGACCGTAGTGGTGATACCCACCTACGACGAGCGCGAGAACGTCGAGGCGATGGCCGACGCGGTGCTTGCCCAGGACGCCTCGCTTGAACTGCTTTTCGTGGACGACAATTCGCCCGACGGCACGGGCGAAGAGATAGAGCGGCTGATGAAGAGCCGTCCGCGCCTTTTCTGCCTGCACAGACTTCGCAAGGAGGGGCTTGGCCGCGCGTATGTGGCAGGCTTCGCAAAGGCTCTTGAGATGGGCGCGGAAAGGATTGTGCAGATGGATTGCGACTTCAGCCACAATCCCAAGGACGTAATGCGCCTCGTCGCGCAGGATGCCGATCTTGCGATAGGCTCGCGATATGTTCCCGGCGGCGGAACGCCCGGCTGGCCTTTCAAGAGACGGCTCATATCCCGCGCGGGCGGAGTGTTCATACGCGCCGTGACAGGCATGCCGTTCAAAGACCCGACGGGCGGTTTCAAGTGCTGGCGCGCGTCCGCCCTCAGGGCGGTGGATTTCTCCACCGTGGCGAGCGCGGGGTATTCGTTCCAGCTTGAGATGAACCACCGCGCATGGAAGGCGGGCTTGACCGTCAAGGAGATTCCGATAGTGTTCTCCGACCGCGCGGCGGGATATTCCAAGATAACGGCGGGAATCGCCGCCGAGTCGGTGAAAATAGCTCTGCGCCTGAGGTTCGGGCGCGGGCGCTGATGAGGATCGCACGATATGAAGACCAAGCCACTGTTCATCGTAATGTCCGCCCCGAGCGGATGCGGAAAGTCAACCCTGATCGACATGCTGCTGCAGGAGTACCACGATATCGTGTATTCCATCAGCTGCACGACGCGCGCTCCGCGCGGCGAGGAGGAGGACGGCCTCGACTACCACTTCCTCGCAAAGGAGCGCTTCGAGCAGCTGATCGGCGAGAACGCGTTTCTCGAATACGCCAAGGTGCACGACAACTACTACGGAACATTAAAAGCGCCGGTAGAGGAGGTTCTCGCCGAAGGCAATTCGATGGTGCTCGATATCGACGTGCAGGGCGCGGCGAAGGTTCGCGAATATGTGCGCCGCCTGCCCGACACCGACCCCCTCAAGATCGGCTATGTCGACATATTCATAAATCCGCCGTCGCTCGAAGAGCTGCGCGAAAGGCTCGAACGGCGCGGTACCGACGCGCCGGAAGTCATAGAAAAGCGCATACACAACGCCGAGGGGGAGATGTCCCGCGCCGGCGAGTACATGTTCCAGGTGACGAACGACGATCTCGCGATATGCTACAAGAGGCTTTGCGACCTCATAGACGCGCTGAGCGGCAGAATGTGAAACGGCTTTTCGCAGCTGCGGCACTGTGCGTTGCGGCGGGGTGCGGCCGGGCGCCTGCGGAGCGCGTCGAGTGGACTACCATGGGGACGATCGCCGCCGTGCAGTTCCGCGGGGCGTTGGCGCCGTTTGCGACGGCCGAGGCGCGCCGCGCTCTCGACGAGGTGGAGCACAGGCTGAACGCGCACGATCCGGATTCCGAACTCAGCCGACTCGCGCCGCTGGCGGACGATGAAGTGCTGGCGCGGTGCGACGAGCGCATGCGACCTTGCTACGAGGCGGCGTTTGCGCTCATGCGCGAAACGGAAGGCGCGTTCAATCCGCGCTGGCGCGGACCGCGCACGCTCGACCTCGGCGGAATCGCGAAGGGCTTCGCTCTCGATCTGGCGAGCGACCGGATGTCGATGTTGAAAGAGAATCCGCTTCAGGTGCGGGACGTTCTGCTGGATCTCGGCGGAAACCTCAAGGCGGCGAGCGGCGAATGGCGCGTGGGCGTGTACTGTCCGCCGGAGGCGGAATCCTCGCCCGGGGCGATCGTGCTTTCCGCCGGCGAGGCGTGCGCGACGAGCGCCGAGTACGTTCGCGGCAAGCACATTCGCGACGGACGCACCGGACTGGCCGTGACCAACGACGTGCTTTCCGTCACGGTCGTCCATCCGACGAGCGCGATGCTGGCGGACGGGCTTTCGACGGTGATGTTCATATTCGGCCGAGAGAAGGGCGAGGCTTTTCTGAAGAGCCGCCACCCTGAAGCGCGGGCCATATGGGTGATGAAGAATCGTTGACCGCAGCATCGCACAGACGTTTGCGCCGAGATGTCCATAAATGATATAATAACGCCATGAAAATGAAGCATGGAACAGCAAGCCGTCTTTTGTTTTTGTCTGTCGCCGCAGTTTGCGCGCTCTTTTCGCTTGTCGGGTGCAGCAACGCGCCCAAGCTTGCGAAAATACGCGTCGGCACATACAACATACGGCTGTCGGCGAGCGACAAGGGTACTCCGAATGCGTGGGAGGAACGCAAGGCCGATCTTGTGGCGCTCATCCGCAGCCTCGATCTCGACGCATTCGGCGCGCAGGAGGTGTGCCCCGACCAGGCGGCGTATCTGCGCGAGCAGCTGCCGGAATTCGAATTCGTCGGCGACCACCGCGGCGCGGACCGCGTATCCGACGAGGCGTCGCCCGTCTTCTACCGCAGGGACCGTTTCGACGCCGAGAAGTCCGGCACGTTCTGGCTTTCCGAAACGCCTGACGTTCCAGGCGTGAAGGGTTGGGGCGCGCAGTGTCCGAGAGTGTGCTCGTATCTTGTGCTGAAAGACAAGGCGACGGGCCGTCGGTTCTGCTTCGCCAACACGCATACCGACCATGTGAGCGCGCTTGCGCGCGAGAAGGGCATGCTGCTTGTGATAGACCGCATGAAAGAGTTCGGCAATGGCGCGCCGGTGATTTTCACGGGCGATCACAATTGCCGCGAAACAGAGGCTCCGGCGATTGCAGTCTCGGCGCTTCTCAAGAATGCGCTTTACGAGACCCAAACCCCGCCGACCGGCCCGTGGCGTACCTATAACGGATGGGTCTGGCGCGACGCCGAGCGCTCCACGGCAGAAGCGCTCAAGATGCCCGTTGGCGTTCGCAACGCCAAAGAGGGTTCGCCCGACGCCGACAGGCTGAAGAACGGCGGATACGACTGGGAGGACTTCGGCGCGAGAATCGACTACATATACGTCTCGCCGGGAGTTGCGGTGCTCGATTACGCGACTGTCGCCGATCCCCGTCCCGGCAAGGGCCTTTATCCGAGCGACCACTTCCCGGTTGTCGCCACGGTTGAACTGTAATCCTGCGCAGCCAAACGGCAGGCGCATCCTTTTTTTGGTATAATCACTTCCATGCAGACAATAGGTTACAAGATTTTTGCGAAGGATCCGGAAGGCAGGCTTCTGAGCCGCATAGGCACTATGTTTTTCCGCACGCCGGGGCTAGTGACAACGAAGGGCGTGCATGCCATGCAGCGCATGATGTGGCTTGAGCATGTAAACGCCATGCTGGCCGCAGAGGGCAAGCCGCCGCTTACCCCGGAAGAGGAGGAAGAGGAGCTTGCGCAGTCCGTCGATCTGATTTTCACGGAAGACGCCGTTCTCATACGGCCCGATCCGGAGCGGATGGATCTCGCCCTTCGCGCCGACGAGACGCTTAGGCAGACGATTTCAAAGCGGAAGATCCGCTTTTTGAACACGCATTCGCTCAAGGTGCGCTCGGCGCTGTGCGAGCGCGGCGAAAACTGGCGAATGGCGCGCCACCCGATCTCCGACGAGGATATGACGTCTCTGATCGAGCGGTCGCACGTGGCGATAGAGTGCCTGCCGGTATACTACTACAACCGCGCGACGGGCACGCGCTTCGTGACCGCCGGCGGCTACGCCGAGGTGTCGAAACTCGGCGACGCGGATTTCCGCAGGCAGCTCAAGGAGGTCGTGGACGGCCTCAACCAGCGCAACAGGCTTGGGCATCCGGAGGTGGACCTGTTCCCGCTCACGACGCCCATCGAAGTCAAGAAAGCGCTGAAGACGCTTCCTCTGACGGAGCTCAGCGACGCCGAGCTGAGGCGCGCGGTGGACAAGATCGCGACCGAATGGCGCGCTTCCGTGCCGCCTGAACTGCGCGACGAATCCACCGGCAACTACGATTGGCGCAACGCGATGTGCCAGACGATCACGCGCCAGCCCAACGACACCGCCGCCGACGAACGCGAGCTCGTAAGCGGAATCGCGGCGGAGTTCTACCGCCAGATAGAGTGGCTGCCCGGCGCGCGAATCGACAACGGCGAGCTGATATTCGACGAGATATACGACGAGGCGGCGCGCACGCAGGATCCCGAACTGCTGTCGCTTTGCGACGGCCGCGCGAAGGCGCTCATCTTCAATCTGACGCGCGTGTTCGGCGCGGTCGACTTCATAAACATAGGGCGCATCGCCAATTCGCTTTCGCGCAAGCACAATCCCAGCGGGCATCGCGGCAGCATATACATAGTGCAGTATCGCGATTCGGGGACGAAAAAGGCGAAGATGATGATAATGCGCTTCCAGAAGTGGGGCGTGGCCGAGCACCTCGACGAAGGCAAGGACCTTATGCGCGCCATGCTCGAATCGGACGAATACTCCGAGTACATCCTCGACCGCCGCCTCATGTGCTGCCAGCTGGGGATGGATCTTCCCCGGCGCATCGGCTTCGGCTATTTCACCGAGAAGTACCGCGGCCACAACCAGTACAACGGAATTTCGGTGCGCACCGGGTGTTTCGTCAGGCCGTATGTGCGCGGAACCGCGACAGACAAGATTCCGCCGCCGCGCTACCGCAATCCCGCGTTCGCGCTGAAGTTTGCCAAGCTGCTCGGCGCCGCCGCCGCCGTGGATCTGGTCGTGGGCCGGCGCTCGTCGGCGACAAACGAGATACTTTTCGACCACAGCTACGAAATCGTCCTCTGCGGCGACGACGGCCTGCCGTCGTCCATCCGCGTTACCGACCACGCGGGCAGCTTCGTGGAATACGAACGCGAGCTGATCGACTGCGTGGCCGACTACGCAGAGCCCGTGAAATCGCGCAAGGCGTTCGTCGCCGACTACGCGGCGTTCGCGGCGGCGTATGCCGAAGCGCTGGCCGCGAAGGTCGCCGAGGTGCAGGCTTCGTACCGCGCGCGGCGCAAGGCGTTCGACGGGCTTTTCGCCGATCGTCCGTTCGACACCAACGGCTCCGGCGCATACAGGTGGGCGCGTTCGCTCGCCCGGCTCGACCGCGCCGATCCCGAGGCGCTCAGGGCCAGACTTCTGGAAGCGGCCGGATGCTGAGATACGCGCTCAGACGGCTGGCCGAAGTCGTGCCGACCACGTTCGGCATAGTGCTTATGGCGTTCCTGCTGTTCAACGTCGTCGGCGGTTCCCCCGCCGAGGTGGTTCTGGGCAAGAACGCGACGGCCGAGTCGATAGCGGCGTTCAACCGGAAGTGGGGCTACGACAAGCCGCTCGTGTGGTCGCTCGACAGCCAGTTCGTCAATTTCGTGGCCGGGTTCGCCAAGGGCGATCTCGGCTATTCGATAGAGATGAACGAGCCTGTGAAGGACGTGCTTCTGCGGGGCGTGGGTCCGTCGCTTTCGCTTACGGTTCCGATACTGCTTGGCGGAACCGTTGTCGCGCTGATGCTTGCGATGCTTGCCGCGGCGTTTCGCGGCGCCGCCGTAGACAAGGCCGTGCTGGTTTCGTCGACCGTGCTCATGAGCGTAAATTATGTAGTGTGGGTTCTGCTGGGGCAGTTTCTTCTTTCGTACAAGGCGGGGCTTTTTCCGGTATGGGGCTTTGAAAGCGCGGCGTATCTGGCGCTTCCCGTTTTCATAGGCATCGTGTCGTCGCTTGGCACGGATGTCAGATTCTTTCGGACCGCCATACTTGACGAATCGTACAAGCCTTATGTTCTGACGGCCCGCGCGAAGGGACTTTCCAGAGCGGCGGTGATGATTCGGCATATCCTGCCGAACGCGCTCATACCGATAGTCACCTACGTATCGCTTTCGATACCGTGGCTTTTCACCGGCTCGCTGCTGCTCGAAAGCTTTTTCGGCATCCCCGGCCTCGGAAGCGTTTCGATAAATGCGATACACTCGGCCGACATGGCCGTGGTCAGGGCGGTCGTCGTTCTGGGCGCTCTTCTCTACCAGTTCGTGAATCTTGCGACGGACCTTCTCTACGCGGCGCTCGACCCGCGTGTCAGGTTCGCCTGAAAAATGGTATAATACACATGTTCTTTTTCCAATAAGCAAAGCAATAAAGCAAAGGAGCCAAAAAAAATGAAGCCGACACTAGTGGTTTTAGCCGCAGGAATGGGATCGCGTTACGGCGGTCTGAAGCAGGTCGATCCGGTCGGGCCGTCCGGAGAGGCGATTCTCGACTATTCGGTGTTCGATGCCGTTCGCGGCGGATTCGGCAAGGTTGTGTTCATCATCCGCAAGGACTTCGAGGCGGAGTTCAAGGAGAAGGTCGGGGCCAAGTACGAAGGTCTCGTGCCCGTTGAATACTGCTATCAGGATATCAACGACCTGCCCGCGCCCTACAAAGTGCCGGAAGGCCGCACCAAGCCCTGGGGCACGGCGCACGCGACGCGTGCCGCGCGCAATGTGGTCAAAGAGCCTTTCGCCGTGATAAACGCCGACGACTTCTACGGGCGCGACGCGTTTGCGAAGCTGGGAGCGTTCCTCGCCGCCGCGAAGCCGATGGATTTCGCCATGGTCGGCTACAAGCTCGAGCTGACGCTTTCCGAGAACGGTTCGGTCGCGCGCGGCATCTGCACGGTCGGCGACGACGGTTCGCTGAAGGCCGTTACCGAGATGACCAAGCTCGTCAAGGCGGGCGATGTCGCGGAAAACCGCGAGAACCCCGATGCGCCGGTCAAGGTTCCACTCGATTCGCGCGTCTCGATGAACCTCTGGGGCTTCACCCCCGAGCTGTTCGCCGAGCTCGAGGAGCGTTTCCCGAAGTGGCTCGCGGCCAACGGCGCAAAGGAGAAGAGCGAGTGGTACATTCCCTTCGTCGTGGACGAGCTGATCCACGAGGGCAAGGCGTCGTGCCGCGTGCTGCCGACGGAGTCCAGCTGGTTTGGCGTGACCTATCGCGAGGACAAGCCGTTCGTCATGGCCGAAATCAAGAAGCTCGTCGACGCCGGTGAATATCCTCAGAAGCTTTTCTGACATCCTCTGGCCCAGAAGATGTGAAATCTGCAATCGCCCGTCCGACAGGGACGGGCGACATTTATGTTCGGAATGTCTCATGCGGCTTCCGTTCGCCGCGCAAACCGGCTGCTGCAGCATCTGCGCCCGCCCGGTGGAAGGATTTTCGGGCGAATACGTTTGCGATGAATGCAAGCGGCGCCGGCCCTCCTTCGACAGCGCGGCAGTCGCGCTCAGGTTCGAGGGTCATGCGCGCGACATGATTCTGGACTTCAAGTTCAACCGGCATCTTTGGCTCAGGGACGATTTTTCCGACTGGCTTGAAGCGGCGGTACGGGCGCGGTTTGACGTTTCCTCCATCGATGCGGTTCTTCCGATGCCCGCTAGCGTTGTCCATCGCTGGGACCGAGGCTACAACCAGTGCGATCCACTGGCGCGGATCCTTTCGCGCCGCATAGGGCGGCGCTTCGACGCGCAGGCTCTCTCGCGCCGCGGCGGCGTGCGGAGGCAGGCTTCGCTGAACGAGATCGAAAGGATGGAAAACGTGAAGAACTCGTTCAAGGTCGCGCGCCCTGCTTTTGTCCGCGGGAGAACCTTGCTTTTGGTGGACGACATTCTCACGACAGGTTCGACGCTTTCCGAGGCTTCGGGCGAACTGAAGCGCGCAGGCGCGTACCGCGTATGGGTCGCGGCGCTTGCAAGGTCGATACGAGGCTAGCAGTCCGCCGGCGCTTACAGCTCCGGCCAGACGCAATACGTTCCGCCGTATGTGAGACCGGCGCCGAAACCGACCATCACAATCTTCATTCCGTCCGTGAGCTTTCCTGCGCGCACGGCTTGATCCAGCGAAATCGGCACCGACGCGGCCGAGGTGTTTGCGGTCGTTTCGAGATTCAGCCAGAACTTTTCGAGCGGCAGCTTCATGCGCCTCGCGGTGGCCTCGATGATGCGCCCGTTGGCCTGGTGGGCGAATACGCGGTCGAGCGCGTCGGGCGTGGTGCCGAGCTTTTCGCACAGGTCGCCCACGACTTTGGAGAGCTTTCTTACCGCGAAAGCGAACACATCATGGCCTTGCAGCGTCAATTGGGGCAGGAACGGCTGCGGTTTTAGCGGAATGCCCGTTACGGGATCGAACGGCAGCGCGTCTTTCGTGCCGCCGGTTCGCAGGATGAAGCCCTGCCCTTTGCCGTCGGCGCCGAGTATTGTGTGCGCGGAGGTCTTCGTCGAGGCTACGCCGGGCGCGTCGTCGTTGCCGAGCACGACCGCTCCCGCGCCGTCGCCGAAGAGTATGCACGACGAGCGGTCGGTCCAGTCGAGGATGCGCGTGAGGCATTCCGCGCCGATTACGAGGGCTTTTTTGTCCGGATAGAAGTTCACGAAGCCGCGGGCCTGTTCGAGCGCGTAGATGAACCCGGCGCAGGCGGCCTGCAGGTCGAACGCCCCGGCGTTCACGCAGCCGAGCATGTCCTGCACGACGCACGCCGTGGACGGGAAGGGCGCGTAGTCCGGCGTTGAAGTTGCAAGAACAATGAGACCTATCTCCTCTGGCGAGACCTTCGCCATCTCCAGCGCGGCTTTTGCGGCCTTTGCGCCCATGGAAGATGTTGTTTCGCCGTCTTCGGCTACATGGCGCGCGTGGATCCCCGTATGCGAGAATATCCACTCGTCGCTCGTGTCAAGCGCCGCAGCTATATCGTCGTTTGTGACGATTTTGGGCGGTAGATAGCTACCTGTACCAAGAATTCGTATGCTCATATCTTTTGGGCCCCCTTTGTTCGTTGCCGAATCTGCCAGAGAAGATGACAATATTTTACCAAATTTTTTTGTCAGAAGTTTGCGTCTCGTCTCCCTAACTGCTCGTGAACGCAAAAAAGCGTCGCAGAAAGAGAGAGGTAAACATGAAGAAACTACTCATAGCATTGGCGATAGCGGCGGTTGCCGCAGGTGCGTTTGCCCGTCCGCACGGAGGGCCCGGCTTTGGAGGCCATCGTCCGCATGGTTTTGGCGGGCCGGCTCGCAGGATGCATGTTCCGCATCATTCCTACTATGGCCACCACCATCACCGCCACAGCGGCTGGGGTAGAGGCGGCGGCGCGTTCTGGGGCGGCGTCGTGGGCGGCGTAATCGGCGGAGCTCTCGTAGACGCGTATGTGGGGCCGCGCTACACATCCAGCACGGTTGTCGTGCAGCAGCCTGTCGTGACGCAGACGCCTGTGGTCGTCAATTCGACGCCCGTGGTGGTAAACCCTGCTCCCGTTGTGATCAATGCGCCTGCGACAACAACAACCCAGGTATGGGTCGAGGGCCGGTATGTGGACCAGGTGCAGGCCAACGGCACGATTGTCAGAATCTGGCAGCCGGGCCATTACGAGACGCGAATGGTTTCGTATTGAGCGAAACTCCCGGCGCAAAGGCTGTGATTTGCTTTGCGCCGGGAGATGAATGCGAAAGACTGCCAGTATGACGCTTGTTTTTTCGATTCTGCCGATTGCGGCGTTGATTGTCGCCCTGATCGTGTTTCGCCTTCCGGCGTGGTGCGCGGCGCTTGCGGCTTTGGCCGTCGGCGTCGCGGAAGCGTTTTTCGCTTTTGGGCTTTCTCCGGGCGCGATAGCAGGGTCTGCGGCTGGAGGCGTTGCGACCGGGCTTTATCCGATAGGGCTGGTCATTGTCGCCGCGCTGTTCACTTATGCGGTGACGGTCGAGTCGGACGCCATAACGGATATCAAGGGTGCGCTGGCCGGCCTTTCGTCCGACAGCCGCTTTCTTGCGCTTCTTGTCGCGTGGGGATTCGGCTTGTTCATGGAGGGTATGGCTGGCTTCGGAACGGCAGTTGCGATTCCGTGCGCTATTTTGGTGGGCGTGAAGTTCGATCCGATGAAAGCCGTCCTCTGCTGCCTTGTCGCAAATACGACACCGACCGCTTTCGGGTCTGTCGGCGTGCCGACGATGGTGCTCGCAAGCGAGACGGGTCTTGAACTTGGCCGCCTCACGACGACGATTGCCGTGCTGCAGCTTCTTGCTACATCGCTTTCTCCTTTTTTGATTCTCTTTATAGTGGACGGCTGGCGCGGACTGCGCGAGTGCTGGCGTTTGGCGCTTGTCTCGGATATCGCGCTTTTGGGTTCGTGGCTTGCGGTTGCGCCTTTCATGGGATGCGAATTGCCGAACATAGTCGGCGGTTTGGCGGTTATGGTTGCGCTTGCGGCGGCTGGCGGACGGCGCGGGGCGATGGATTTGAAGCGGCAGCTCTGGGCTTGGCAGCCGTTCGCATATGTTGTGCTGGCGCTGGGCTGCGCGGCGTTTCTGCCGCAAAGCTGCAAGGTATCGCCGGGCATCGTAATCTTTGCGGCCGCGCTTGTCGGCGGGTATTGCCAAGGCCTTGGTTTCCGAAAGCTCGGCTGCCTTGCAGGTCGCACGGCTTGGCGTTATTCGCCTGCGCTGTTGACGATTTGTGCCGTTCTTGCGCTCGGAAAGGTTATGGGCGCATCAGGGATGACCCGCGCGCTTGCGGACGCGCTGATTGCGTCAACCGGCCGATGCTATTGCGCGGTATCTAGTGTTGTTGGCGCTTTGGGCGGTTTCGTAACGGGGTCGGGAACAAGTTCCAACGTGCTTTTCGGCGCGCTTCAGGCGTCCGTGGCCTCATCCGAGGCGGAGCGCTATCTGTTTGCGGCGGCAAATGTCATGGGGGCGGGAATAGGCAAGATGCTCTGTCCCCAGTCGCTCGTCCTTGGATGCGCCACCGCCGGGCTTGTTGGCCGAGAGGCAGAGGTGATGGGAAGGGCGCTGCGTTATTTCATTCCTGTTTTATCTCTCGCCTGCATTGCGACGATTGCCTCGGCATTGATCGTTCGCATGACCATTTAGCCGGTGTCGAGCGAAGAGAAGAGTGCCGAGGCGTACCGTCCGCTCTTCCGGTTGGCGCTCTCCCAGTGATGCAAGCTGGAGTCGGGCATATTTGACATTACGGCATGAAAATTGATATACTACATATCAAATTTCAATGCAAAGTAGGGTTTAAGGAGTGTCTGAATGAAGGAAATCAATGGAGATTTGGTTGCAAAAGGTCTAAAAATAGGCCTTGTGGTTAGCCGTTTCAACAGTTTTCTGACTGAGCAGCTTGTAAAGGGTGCGTTGGACGCTTTTGTCCGCTTGGGCGGGTCGGAAAAAGATATTATCCTTGTGCGCGTACCTGGCGCATATGAACTTCCGCTTGCGGCGGCGAAACTTGCGAAGAAAGGGGTTGATGCCGTAGTTGCCTTAGGCGCGGTTGTGCAGGGGGCTACTGCCCATGCGGCGCTGATAAACGAAACCACCGCGCGTGCATTCAGCCAGATTTCGCTTGAAACGGGCGTACCGGTTCTTGACGGTGTGGTGTCTGCCGAGAATCTTGAGCAGGCCGTCGAGCGTTGCGGAACCAAGCAGGGCAACAAGGGCTTTGGCGCGGTTCAAGCGGCGGTTGAAATGGCCAATGTAATGCGTCATCTTGGCGCTTGACGCGCAAAGCCGGGCGTCAATGAAGAAGTTTCCCCAACTACTAATACAGAACACAGAAAGAGAGTACTGAACTAAAATGGCGAAAGAAGTGAAGAAGGTAGCGTTCCTTACTGCAGGCGGGCTTGCGCCGTGTCTCAGTTCATCAATCGGATTCCTGATTGACGAATATACCAAGAAAAGTCCATCCGTTGAGATGATTGGCTATGTCAACGGGTACATGGGGTTGCTCAAGGGCGAGTCGATCAGGGTTACGGACGAAGTGCGGAAGAACGCACTGGTTCTCACGCGTCACGGCGGCAGCCCGATAGGCAACAGCCGTGTGAAGCTCACGAACGTTGCGGATTGCGTGAAGCGTGGTCTCGTGAAGGAGGGGGAGGATCCCCTCAAAGTTGCGGCCGACCAGCTCGTGAAGGACGGTGTTGACGTGCTGCACACCATTGGTGGCGACGACACCAACACTACCGCTGCGGATCTCGCGGCATATCTTGCCGACAACAACTATCCGCTTATCGTGGTTGGCCTGCCCAAGACGATTGACAACGACGTGTACCCGATCAAGCAGTCGCTTGGTGCGTGGACTGCGGCCGAAGAGAGCGCGAAGTTCTTCATGCATGTCGTGAAGGAGAACAGTGCGAATCCGCGCGCACTCATTGTGCACGAGGTCATGGGCCGCAACTGCGGCTGGCTGACCTACAAGACGGCGCAGCTCTACCACAAGATGATCAAGCGTACGCAGTTCCTGCCGGAATTCAACCTTACAAGGGAGCGGCAGGATGTACATGCGGTCTACGTGCCCGAGAGCAAGATCGATTTCAAGAGCGAAGCCGTTCGTCTGAGGCCGATCATGGACAAGCTCGATTGCGTCAACATATTCGTTTCCGAGGGCGCGGGAGTTTCCGACATAATCGCCGAGATGAAGCGTCGGGGCGAAGAGGTGCCTGTCGATGCGTTCGGTCATCCGCGTCTGGACAAGGTCAATGTCGGCCAGTATGTCGCCAAGCGCTTTGGCGAGATGCTCGGCGCCGAAAAGGTGCAGGTGTTCAAGTCGGGCTATTTCGCCCGCTCCGCCGCGCCGAACAAAAAGGATCTCAAGCTTATCGAAGCATGTGCACGCAAGGCTGTCGAGTGCGCTCTGGCCGGCGAGTCGGGCGTGGTCGGCCCCGACGAGGCCGCCGGCGCCAAGATCCGCGCATGCGAATTTACGCGCATCAAGGGCGGCAAGCCCTTCAATGTGCGCAAGTTCTCGTTCCGCAAAATGCTTGCCGAAATCGGCCAGCCCAAACCTCGCAAGAAGAGGACCGTGAAAAAGTAAATGGCCGCGCCTAGCGCGGCAGAAAGGAATGCCGCCATGCCCAAGGGAGCAATAGTCGAATTCGACTTCGCAGCAATGAACGGAGCCGAGCTCCTGTTCGAGACGACCAAAAAGTTCTTGTGGGATCTTGACGGCATTCCTTTCGACGATGTCCTAGAGGCTCGCTACATGGCGGGATTCAACTATCACGGCGCTTTTTCGGAGTTTTTCCCTGTTGCCAAGACCAAGAAAACGGCCGCCAAGGCGGCGCTCGATCTGTTCATGGCGTTCGAGGCGGCTCTGAACGAGGCGGTGCCGAAGTCAATCACCTCGGGATTCAGAAACTTCGTTAGGGCGCTTGCGGCAAAGGGCGTGAAGGTTGTGATAGCGACGCGGGCGAGCGAAGCCGTCGCCCAAGAGGCGTTCAAGCCGCTGCTTGGACCGAATGTCGTCGTCTATCACGAAGATTCCCCGACATATGGTTGCGTTAAATGGGATTTGTGGCTTCGCGCGTGCGCGACGTGCGGTCTTAAGCATGTCACCACGGTCGCCGTCACTGGGAGCGGAAACGGCGTAAGGTCGGCCCTTTACGCAGGAATGGGGTCCATGGCGGTGCCAAATCCGCGTACGGCCTATCAGGACTATACTGGTGCAAATGCGGTCGTCGACGCGCTGAACGCGGATGCTGCGAAAGAACTTTTGAAGATTTTAAGAGTGTAATGGCGGAGAAAATGAGCGGCATAGAAAGGTTGCATGAGATAATGACCCGTCTGCGCGATCCGCAGAAGGGGTGTCCTTGGGATCGCGAGCAGACGCTTGAATCGCTCAAGCCCTGCGTGCTTGAAGAGACTTACGAGCTGCTGTCGGCGATGGATCGTCCCGAAGACAAGGCGAACTATGTCGAGGAGCTTGGCGACGTTCTGCTGCAGGTGATGTTCCAGTGCGTGATGGCAGAGCAGGAGGGGCGCTTCAGCTTTGACGATGTGGCGAATGCGATTTCCGACAAGCTTGTGCGCCGCCATCCTCATGTCTTCGGCGATGTGGACGCGAAAGATTCCGCCACTGTTCTGCGCAATTGGGAGCAGATAAAGCAGATGGAGCACCGCAAAGAGACGCGCCACTCCGCGCTGGACGGCGTGCCGGGCGTTCTGCCTGGCCTGCTGAAGGCACAGCGCACCCAGGAGAAGGCCGCGCGCGTCGGCTTCGACTGGAAGGACGCCGCCGGCCCGATGGAGAAGATCGAAGAGGAGCTTGGCGAACTTAAGGCTGAAATCTCCGCGCGCGCGAGCGACAGGCCCGCCGATTCAGTCCGCGTAAAGGAGGAGCTTGGCGATCTGCTTTTCGCCGTAGCGAATCTGGCGCGCCACTTGAAGGTCGATTCCGAAAGCGCGCTTGAAGGCACGACATCCCGCTTTTCGCGGCGCTTCCGGTCGGTGGAGGGCGCGGCAAAAGCCAAAGGGCGGGAATTGAAGGAAATGTCGCTCGCCGAAATGGACGCACTGTGGGAGGAGGCCAAACGGAATGAGGCGTAGCGCGACACTTGCGGCGGTGCTCTTTATCGCGATTTCGCCATGCGTCGCAGGCGACGGTGCCGCTGCGCACGCCGAGTCGTCGGGGATGGCGAAGATGGCCGAGGCGCTGATAGCCAAACTGCCGACAGAGAAGATCGACAGGGCGGCGGGCTTCTTCGGGCCTGTCGTCAAGAAATACCAGCCCGACATGTGGGCGTTTCAGGAAGAGTACGCCGCCTCGGAGAACAAGGGGGCTGTCATAATCAAATACATGCCGAGACTTGAGGCTGCGTTCACAGATGCGAAAGCGATGTCTGTTCCCGCGCGATACGAGAAGGAAAAGGCCGAATACATCCGAATCGCGTCGTCGGTAATGACGTCGCTGAGACTTCTTGCAAAAATCTACAATCCACAAAACAATACGAAAGGACAATGAACAAATGAGGAACAAATCAAAGTTGTGCATCGCGGCTGCGATGTTGTTTGCATATGTGCTGCAGACGGATGCGACGCCTGCGCTTGACGCCGCCACTGTCGCTGCGCATGCGGCGGTTGCCCGTCGTGCGGCTGGCGAGGGAATGGTGCTTCTCAAAAACGACGGCGCGTTGCCTTTGGCGAAAGGCTCCAGGGTCGCATTGCTTGGCGAGTATGGCGTGTACAGGCCGGGCGGCGGCGGTTCGTCGAATGTCAAACCCGTGCGCACGGTCGATATTCCCGCCGGGCTCGCCGAAGCGGGACTTGTCGTAGACGCCGACAGCCGTGATACGGCGGTGTTCGTCGTTTCGCGCGAGTCTTCCGAAAGTCACGACCGCCCCGACAAGGCATTTGATCTTTCCCGAAAGGAATTGGATGGCATCGCCAAGGCCAAGGCCGACGGTTTCCGTCGCATTGTGGTCGTGTTCAATGCAGGCAATGCCATAAACCTCAAGCCCATCGCGGGCGATCCCGCAGTCAATGCGATTTTGTGGGTTTGGTATCCGGGCGGTGAAGGCGGTGCGGCAACGGGAGATGTTCTCGTCGGAGACGTGAATCCGTCGGGACGCCTCGCCTCGACCTTTGCCGAGCGTGTCGACGACTACCCTGCCAATCCGAAATGGAACGAGTCCCGCTGGTACGTGCCGTACGAAGAGGACATATTTGTCGGCTACCGCTATTTCGAGACGATTCCCGGCGCGAAGGGCAAGGTTGTCTATCCGTTTGGCCACGGCCTCAGCTACACGACGTTCGACGTCGTCTGCAACAAGATCGAGAACGACGGCGACATGGTTTCCGCCATGGTGAAGGTTACCAATACCGGAAAGGCAGCCGGGCGTCGCTCTGTTCTTTGCTATACGTCGCAAACCGGTGGCGCCGCAGAGCATCCGGCGATAGAATTGCGGGCCTTCGCCAAGACGAAGCTTCTGGATCCGGGCGAGAGCGAAGAACTGGCCCTTTCGTTCGCCAAGAACGATCTTGCGTACTTTGACGACGAAGGTTCGAGCGGCAAGATCGGATCGTGGGTGATAGATCGCGGCGTATATCGCGTGCTTGTCGGCGGTTCAGTGAGAGACGTCGCCGAGGTTGCGTCGTTCGTCGTCGCCGAGGATGTGATTCTGTCCACGCCCGGCTTCAAGCTTCAGGCCGACAGGCTTGCCCGTCGCATGAGGGCCGACGGAACGTATTCTGTCGAGCCGGTTTCGTATCCCGGCCACAAGGAATACCCCGAAAACGGCACAGTCCGCACGAACGCGCTCGAGAAGGCCGAGATCACGCTTTTCGACGTGGCAGACGGCAAGGCCACGCTCGACGGGTTCCTCGACCAGATGACGCTGGAGGAGATGTTGCGCCTTCTGTACGGCCATCCAAAGCACGATCCGTCCGGCACGGGCTCGATCGGCGACTTTGCGAAGTTCGGCATTTCCGCCGCGCAGACATGCGACGGCCCGGCGGGCGTGCGCCGTGCGACGCCATCGACCTATTTCCCATGTGCCGCGCTTCTGGCGTGCGCGTTTGACGAATGCCTGCTCAACGAGATCGGCGATGTTATCGGCGCGGAGGCGGCCGAGGTCGATTTCGACATACTTCTCGCCCCCGGTCTTTGCATCCACCGCCATCCGCTCTGCGGTCGCAACTTCGAGTATTTCTCGGAGGATCCGTTTGTGGCCGGCAGGTGTGCGGCCGAATATGTGAAGGGCGTGCAGAAGAACGGCGTCGGCGCTACGGTCAAGCATTTCGCCGGCAACGGGCGCGAGCTGACGCGCAAGACCGAGCGCGACATCGTCTCCGAGCGCGCGTTCCGCGAAATACACCTGCGCGGCTTCGAGCGCGCGATGAAAGAGGGCGAGCCGTGGGCAGTGATGACTTCCTACAATGGGGTCAACGGTTACAATTCCGGCGAGAACTACGGACTGCTCGAAGGCATCATGCGCGGCGAATGGGGTTACAAGGGACTTGCTATGACAGACTGGTACACAACGGTTTCCATGTGGCGCGAAATAGGTGCCGGGAACGATGTGAAGATGCCGGGCGAGAAGCTGGACACGAACGGACACATCCTGGAAGAGGGTGACGGCGTGAAGGAGGCTTGCTATGCCTACAAGCGCAAATACCTTTCTCTGACCATGGTGCGCCGCAGCGCCAAGAGGGTTTGCGAGCTCGTGATGAAAACGCGTCGTTTTGCCCGCGAGCGCGCTGCCGCCGCAAGTGGACGCTGAGGCGGCATGCCGTCAAATTTGATATAATACAACGAACATGAACGAAAAAAACAAAGGACGCGAGGGCGGCTACACTTGTGTAGTCTGCATAAAGCAGGTTCCAGATACCGGAAAGGTGACGGGCGAGGCGATGAAAGCCGATGGCACCATAAACCGTGCTGCTCTGCCTGCCATTTTCAATCCCGAGGACCGCAACGCCCTTGAGGCGGCGCTATCGGTCAAGGAACGCTTCGGCGGCAAGGTGGTGGCGATCACCATGGGTCTGCCCGCGGCCAAGGCAATTCTCCGCGAAGCGCTTGCGTGCGGCGCCGACGAGGCTGTGCTCGTAACCGATCGAAAGGCGGCGGGGTCTGATACGCTGGCGACGAGCTATATACTCTCGCAGGCGGTCAGGAAGTTCAATCCCGATCTCGTCTTCTGCGGGCGCCAGGCGATTGACGGCGATACCGCGCAGACGGGGCCGCAGATTGGCGAAAAGCTTGATTGCGCCGTTGTTGCGTATCTTGAGAAACTTGATCTCGACGGAGATGTGGCAATCGCCGTGCGCGATATCGGAACCGGCGTGGAAACATGCCGTGCGACGCTGCCTGCGCTTTTCACCGTAACGGAGAAATTCGGCGAACTGAGGCCTTTTGAGATGCGTCGCGTCATGAAGTACAAAGCCGCCGAGCCGACCGTGCTCGACTGCGCCGCCATAGGATGCGAGGACGACCGCTGCGGCTTCGCGGGCTCTCCGACGAGCGTAAACAAGATAGAGTCTGTTGTTCTCGCCGGCGGCGACTTCAAGGAAGTGCCCGCTACGGATGAAGGCATAGCGGGGCTCGTCGCCGAACTTGTCAAGGACCACACCATCGGGTAAAGGAGTTTTATGAAGAATACAAAGGGTGAAGTCTGGGTCTTTGCAGAGCAGGAGGAAGGCAAGCTTTCCGACGTTCCCTTCGAACTTCTCGGCAAGGCTCGCGAGCTCGCCGGCAAGCTTGGCGTAAAGGTCGGCGCCGTACTTATGGGCGAAGGCGTCGAGCCGCTTTCCGGTGCTCTTTTCGAGGCGGGCGCCGACGTGGTGCACATGATAGACGACGCGGCGCTGAAGGTTTACCGCAACAAGGCATACCGTCATGCGATGGTCGAGCTTGTGAAGGAGGTCAATCCTCAGATCGTCATCTTCGGCGCGACTCACATGGGGCGCGACCTTGGTCCGTCGGTTGCGTCGGCTCTTCGCTGCGGTCTCACCGCCGACTGCACCGATCTGCAGATCGGGGGCTACGAGGACAAGAAGACGAAAGAGACGTTCGAGAACGTGTTGCACCAGATACGCCCCGCGTTCGGCGGCAACATAATAGCGACGATCGTCAATGCGCGCAACTGGCCGCAGATGGCGACTGTGCGCGAGGGTGTAATGAAGCCCTTGCCGCGCGTCTCGGGACGCAAAGGCGAGCTCGTGAAGCACGGCGCCCGGCTCGAGGGCGTCGAAATACCCGTGGAGGTCGTCGATATAGTCCGCAAGACGTCGTCCGTAAACCTGAAAGGCTCCCGAATAATAGTTTGCGGTGGAGCTGGCGTAGGGTCGAAGGAGAACTTCAAACTTCTGCACGATCTGGCCGCCGTCCTCGGCGGAGCTGTCGGCGGAAGCCGCGCGGCGGTTGATCTCGGCTACTGCGAGCATGAGCGCCAGATCGGCCAAACAGGTGTAACGGTCAGGCCGGCGCTGATGATCAGCTGCGGTGTTTCAGGCGCGGTTCAGCACCTCGCCGGCATGCAGGATTCCGCGAAGATCATCGCGATCAATACCGACAAGGATGCGCCGATATTCAAAGTGGCGCACTATGGTATCGTGGGCGACCTTAATGTCGTCGTACCGAAGTTGATAAAGGCCATCAAAGGCTAATCGTCGCCGCGCGGGGAAATGTCATGATTCTTTTGCTTGGTACTGAAGCCTATTCGCCGTTCCGTCTGGACGCGATAAAGGATGCTATCGCAAAGCTCTCGCCCGAACTCGGGCCTGTTTCCATAGATGCGAAATGGGTCTACGCCATTCTGCCTGCAGAGGGCGGCGCGACTGCCGATGAGCTTGAACGCGCGGCAAGTCTGCTAAACGCAGGCGCAGAGTGCGACGCGTTCGCCGCAGACGCGTCGACATTCTTCGTAACGCCGCGCAAAGGGACGATTTCGCCGTGGAGTTCAAAGGCGACGGACATCTTCCGCAACTGCGGTCTTGCGGGAATCGCCCGCGTCGAGAGGGGAATACGCTTCACCGTATCGCAGCCTCTGCCGCCGCAATGCTACGCCGCGCTCTACGACAAGATGACAGAGGGCGTGTATGACGGCATATCCGACCTCTTCGCGGCGGGAACCCCGAAACCCGGGCGCACATACGATGTGCTGTCGAAGGGTGTCGAAGCGATACGCGAAGCCAACGAGGAGATTGGTCTTGCCATCAGCGAACCCGAGATGGAATACCTCGCCAAGAGTTTCGCCGCCGCCGGACGCAACCCGACCGACACCGAGCTCGTGATGTTCGGACAGGTGAACTCCGAGCACTGCCGCCACAAGATATTCGGCGCCAAGTTCATCATCGACGGCAAAGAGATGCCGGAATCTCTCTTTGGGATGATCAAAAACACCCATGCGAAGCGTCCTCAAGACACTCTTTCCGCATACAAAGACAACTCTGCCGTCGTTGCCGGTTTCAAGACGGATGTTTTTGCCATCGACCCGGCTACGAACCTCTACGGCTTCAAGCGCGAACAGCTCGACCAGTTGATGAAGGTCGAGACCCACAATCACCCGACGGCCATATCACCCTATCCGGGCGCGGCGACCGGGGTCGGCGGCGAAATACGCGACGAGGCGGCTACCGGTACAGGTTCTCGCACTGTTGCGGGCATATGCGGTTTCATGGTCTCCAACTTGCGCATACCCGGCTTTCCCCAGCCGTGGGAGCGTGTCTTCGCCGACTTCCCGACGCGTCTTGCGACTCCGCTTCAGATCATGACCGACGGCCCGATAGGCGGCGCCGCTTTCGGCAACGAGTTCGGCCGTCCGCAGCTTTGCGGATTCTTCCGCACTTACGAAGGCGAGATCGCGGGCGAGCTTCGCGGCTACCACAAGCCGATAATGCTGGCCGGCGGAATGGGCGTCATCCGCCGTTCGCAGGTGCAGAAGAAGGATGTCACGATCGGTGCGCTGATAGTGCAGATCGGCGGGCCTGCAATGCGCATTGGCCTTGGCGGCGGCGCCGCCAGCTCGATGATGACCGGCACCAATTCCGAGGCTCTCGACTTCAACAGCGTGCAGCGCGGCAACGCCGAGATGCAGCGTCGCTGTCAGGGCGTGATCGACGCGTGCAGCTATCTCGGCAAGGCGAATCCGATTCTTTCCGTGCACGACATCGGCGCGGGTGGTCTTTCAAACGGCTGCCCAGAGCTCGTCGAAGCGACCGGCGGCAGGTTCGAGTTGCGAAAGGTTCACAACGAAGAGATCTCGATGAACCCGATGGAGATATGGTGCTGCGAGGCGCAGGAACGCTATGTTCTTGCGCTCAAGCCCGAGGCGCGCGAGTTCTTCGAGGCCCTTTGCGCACGAGAGCGCTGTCCGGTGGCGTTCATCGGCGTCGCGACTGGCGACGGACAGCTCGTCCTGGAGGACGAGCACTTCGGCGACCGCCCGATTGACATGGACATCAAGGTGCTTCTCGGCAAGCCGCCTCGCATGGTGCGAGACGTAAAGCGCGTCAGGCGCAGCCATGAGGGCACGTGTTTCGAAGGCGTGCGCCCGATAGACGCGCTTACCCGCATCTTGCATCTGCCGGCCGTCGCCGACAAGACGTTCCTTGTGACCATTACCGACAGAACCGTAACAGGACGCGTCGCGCGCGACCAGATGGTGGGGCGCTACCAACTGCCTGCGGCCGACTGCGCCGTGACCACGATGGGCTACACGACGTATGACGGACAGGCAATGGCCACAGGCGAACGCACGCCGATAGCGCTTCTCGACGGTCCGGCGTCCGGGCGGATGGCCGTTGCCGAGGCGATCACCAACCTCGCTGCGGCTGATGTCGGCGACATATCGCAGATTCGGCTTTCCGCGAACTGGATGGCGCCGTGCGGCGATCCCGGCGAAGACGCTGTGCTTTACGACACGGTCAAGGAAGTCGGGTTGAACTTCTGCCCGGATCTCGGCGTTTCCATACCGGTCGGCAAGGATAGTTGCTCGATGCACACGACTTGGACCGACTCCAAGGGCGAGCAGAAGAAGCAGGTTGCTCCGCTCTCGCTCGTTGTCAGCTCCTTCGCGCCTGTGAAGGACGTGCGCCTCACGCTCACGCCCGACCTCAAGCCGTTCGGCGAGGACGAAGTATCGACGCTCGTGTATGTGAATCTCGGCAAGCCGGGCGAGTTCCCTCTCGGCGCAACGGCGCTTGCGCAGGTTTACGGACAGCTCGGCAACACGCACGCCGACGCCGACGCCAAAACGCTGAAGGCTTTCTTCGGCGCCATGCAGGCAATTGTGAAGGGGCGCCTCGCCCGCGCCTACCACGACCGCTCGGACGGCGGCCTCGCCGTGACTTTGGCCGAGATGGCGATAACAGGCGGATGCGGCCTCGTTGCGAATCTGCCCGGCGGCGACGCGCTCGAACAGCTCTTCAACGAACAGCCCGGCGCGGTTCTGCAAGTGACCGACAACGTCAATGCCGCCCCGGACAAGACCAACCTCGCGAAGGTAATGAAGATCTTCGCGGAGGCTGGAGTGGAGGCGCGGACAGTCGGCCCGGTGCTCCGCGGCGGGCGCGAGTTCGCGATACATGTCGGCGAGAGACTTGCGGTCAAGACCGATATCACTTATCTGCGGCGCGCGTGGAGCGAGACTACCTATCGCATGCAGGCCCTTCGCGACAATCCCGTCTCGGCGAAAGAGGAGTACGACAACGCACTCGACGAGCAGGATCCCGGGCTTGCGTTCCATCTTACGTACGATCCCGACGAAAAGCCGACTGTCGCGGCATCGGGCGTCAGACCAAAGATGGCGATTCTGCGCGAGCAGGGCGTGAACGGCCATATCGAAATGGCCGCGGCGTTCGCGCTGGCCGGCTTTGAATGCCAGGATGTGCACATGAGCGACCTTATGGCCGGTCGAGTCGATCTCGAAGACTTCAACGGGCTTGTCGCGTGCGGCGGTTTCAGTTACGGCGACGTGCTCGGCGCCGGTTCGGGCTGGGCCCGTTCGATTCTCTACAACGACCGTCTGAAGACCATGTTCCGCAGGTTCTTCCATCGGGGCGACACTTTTTCGCTTGGCGTATGCAACGGTTGCCAAATGCTTTCGCAGCTCAAGGATATCATTCCTGGCGCGGAACTCTGGCCGAAGTTCGTCAAGAACATTTCCGAACAGTTCGAGGCGCGCTACTCGACGATCGAGATTGAGCCGTCGCCGTCGGTATTCTTCAGGGGAATGGAAGGTTCGCGCCTGCCGATAGCCGTCGCGCACGGCGAAGGTCGCGTCTGGACGGATGGTTTCGCGCCGTCTGTCTGCGCGGCGCACTTCGTTGACGGTCGCGGAAATGCCACGACGCGTTATCCGTTCAACCCCAACGGGTCAATCGGCGGCCAGACCGCCTTCACTACAACAGACGGACGCGCCACAATCATGATGCCTCATCCGGAGCGCGGCTTTAGGGCGTGCCAGCTTAGCTACAATCCCGGCGTGTTCAAAGTAAACGGGCCGTGGATGCGCATGTTCGAAAACGCCTATCGCTTTGCAACCGGCGTCTGAGGCGACGATGCGGTTTGTGATAACGGCGGGGCCCACGAGAGAGCACATCGATCCGGTGCGCTTTCTATCCAATCCGTCAACAGGACGCATGGGCTTCGCGGTCGCGCGAGCCGCGGTCGAGCGCGGCCACGAGGTTGTGCTTGTCGCTGGCCCTGTCGCCCTAAAGACGCCGAAAGGCGTTGCTCGCGTGGATGTTACGAGCGCGCGAGAGATGCTGTCGGCCGTGGAGGGCGCTCTCGCAGACGCAAACTGCGCAAGGGCGACTGCGGTGTTTGTTGCGACTGCTGCGGTTGCCGACTGGCGTCCGGCGGAGACCGCCGGGAAGAAACTCAAGAAACGCGACATGACCGGCGTTTTGCGCCTTGTGCGGAATCCTGACATACTTAAAACGGTAAAGTGCGAGCGCAAGATCGGCTTTGCGGCCGAAACGGACAACGTGCTTGCCGAGGCTGCCCGCAAGTGCCGCGAGAAGGGGCTCGCGATGGTTGTCGCGAACGATGTGACGGAGAAGGGCGCTGGTTTTGGCGTCGCGACAAACCGTGTGACTTTCTTCAGGCGCGATGGTTCGGCGGAGCGCCTTCCGCTCATGTCAAAGCTCGCTGTCGCCCGGCGGATAGTGCGTTTCGCGGAGACCCTCGCATGAAGACGTTCGTTCTCAACGGCTGGGCGGCGAGCGAACATGCGTGGAGCCTTTGCAAGTTTGGCCGCGACCGCATATTCAGCTATGTCGAGCAGCTTGATGGCGCGTCCGAGGCGGCAATGCGCGAAACGGATGATGCGGTGTTGGTCGGATGGTCTATGGGCGGCAGCGCGGCTTTGGGGCTTGCGCTGCAATTCCCTGAAAAGGTGAGAGGTCTCGTACTCGTCGCCACGACCGCGCGGATGATGAAGGATGACGGCTGGGCCGGGATGACGCCTCGTCGGCTCGCCGCTCTGGAGCTTGGTCTCAAAATGACGAAAGGCGAGGGATTTGGCGGCCTGTCCGCAGACGGGCCGAACCCCTACATGATGGATTGCGACGAGAACCTCGAGCGCGGCCTCGACTATTTAAGGGCGACGGATCTTCGGCGACCGCTTCTTGACCTTGCTGCGAGCGGCAGGGCGCGTTTTCCGGTTTGGGTTTTCCAAAGCGAGCACGACGGAATCGTGCGCCCTGAGAATGCGCACTTTCTTGCGTCAGTATTCGCGAACTGCCGGGTGGAGATGATTCCCGGCCCGGAACACGCGCTGCCGGTTTCAATTGCCGGCCGGATAGACCTTGCCGTGGATGAAGTGCGGCGATTGGGCCTTTCGTGATCTTTGCCGAAAGCGTCAACCTTCTATGATGCCGGTGAGCGTGATGTCGTGCGGCTCGGCAGGAATGTCATCGACAATCTGGAACAAATAGGCGACGCCGATCTTTACGGCGTCCTTCGGGGCGGATGCGAGAAGGCGATCGTACCAGCCGCCGCCATAGCCAAGACGTTTTCCTTCGCGCGTGAACGCAAGGCCGGGAATGATCCAGGCATAAACTTCCTTTGGCTCCACAAAATCGGCGTCGCAGGCCTCGCGGATGCCCATCGGCCCTCTCCGCAGATTCTTCTCGTCAAGTCCTTTCAATTTTGCGAGATCGTACGTTTTGCCGTTCCATCGCGGCGCAACCACTTCGACGCCCTCGCGAATCATGCAGTTGATGTAGCGGTCGATGTTGATTTCGCCGGGCGAGGCGAGATAGACGGCGAGAGGGCTGTTGCGGTTTTGGGGATCGACCATTTCGCCGATGTCGCGCCGCGCCTTGAGCTTTTGGCAGATAACGGCATCCGCCGAGGTCTTTTCGGCATACGTGACATCTCTTCGCCTAACCTTCATCTCGCGTCGAAGCTCGGATTTTCCGTTCATGAGGGTATTATACCAAAACACCTTGCGAGCGGCTTGAGACGCACGCTCTTTCCTCTTTCGCCTTTCCTTTGGCAACGCACAAGCGCGTTGTGGCCCGTTTGTGCGTTTGACGCCATGGCCCACGATTCGGTATAATACGTAACATGACAGAAGGATGGAAAGACAGATTCGTCAAGGTATTCGCCCTTTCGCTCATCGTGGTGGTGTTTATCGGCGGACTACTCGTCGCCTGGCCTGCGTTTCGGCGGGGGCAGTCCCTGAGGCTGCAGGACGCCGAACTTGCCGAGCGCATGGAGATGAAGCGCGCCGAAATCGCCAAGTTGATTGAGAACCAGAACCGTTTCAAAACGGATCCGGATTTCGTCGAGCACATCTCCAGGCAGAACAGACGCGTGTTCCCCGGTGAATTGCTTTTCATATTCGAAGACAAGAAAAAGTAGACTATGGCCGGTTTTCTCAGGTGGCTGCTAGGGCTTGCGCTGCTTCCGGCGTGCTGGGGTTTTTCTCGCGCGCTTGTGGATGCCATCGTGGAGGCGGCAGGTGGCGGCGGGGCGTTTTCCGTTGAGGCGATTTCGCTTCTCGCCGGTATGGCGGCGTTTGCCCTTTGCTGGACCACCATCAGCCACCCGGTGCGAATGTATGTGCTTGGCCACGAGTTGACGCATGCGCTATGGGGGTTGCTCTTTGGCGCAAGACCGTCCGACGTTCGTGTGAGCGAGAGTGGCGGAAGCGTGAAACTCACCAAGTCGAACTTCCTCATAACGCTTGCGCCATACTTCTTTCCCTTCTACACTTTCGTGGTGGTTGTCGTAGCGCTTGTGACCTCGGCGTTCATGCGTCCTCTGCCGTTTTTGCCGCTCTGGATGTTTTTGATCGGCTTTACATGGGCGTTCCATTTTCTGTTCACTCTCGAGACGCTGACCCAGCGCCAGCCTGACGTCAAACTCTACGGTCGAATATTTTCATGGGTGTTCATCTACCTGGTGAACGTTGCCCTGATACTGGTGTGGCTGGCGTCGACGACGCAGCTTACGTTTGCGCATACTGGAGGCTTTATCATGACGCGCGTCATGTCGGCATATGTTTCTGCCGGGCTTTTCGCATGGCGCGGCGCGCTTTGGGCGCTTGGGCTGTTCAAAAGGAGTTGACGCGTGTTTCCGACTCTTTTGGATATGGGATTCATTCATGTGCGCACATACGGAGTGTGCATGGCGATTGGCTTCCTGCTGTGTTGGTCGATTGCCGAGCGGCTCATCGGGCGAAAGGATCTCTCCAATCTGTTCATGCTGCTCATGGCTGGCGGAATAACCGGCAGCCGGGCCGCCTATGTGATAGAGCACTGGAAGAGCGAGTTCGCGGCGAATCCGGCGTCAATTCTGCGCATCGACCAGGGGGGGCTGATGTTCTATGGCGGTCTGATCCTTGCCGTGGCGGTGTTCTTCGCATGGTGTCTTTTCAAAAAGGAGCGTCCTCTCGCGCTTGCGGACGTGATATGCACGGTAATACCTCTTGGCCATGCATGTGGCCGGATAGGTTGTTTTTTCTATGGATGTTGCTATGGCAGACTGGGCGACTCGCCATTCGCGGTGTCGTTTCCGATGCATTCGCCGGCATGGTACGAGCAGGTCTCGACAGGACTTCTGAAGCCGTCGGCCGTTTGTTCTCTGCCGGTTCTGCCGACGCAGTTGTTCGAGGCGGCGGCCTTGCTGGTTTTGTTTGCGGTGTTGCTGGCCGTGTATGTGCGTCTGCGTCGGTACACGGCCGGGTTCTATCTCGTCGGCTATGGCGTACTCAGGTTCTGCATGGAATATCTGCGTGGCGATCCGCGCGCGGCGGTAGGGCCGTTCAGCATAAGCCAGACGATTTCATTGGCGACAATCGCGCTTGGCGCAGTGTTTATCGCATATGGCAAACTTGCATGTCATAATCGGTGAAGACGACTATCTCGTCACGGAAACAGCCAAGCGCATCATTGGCGATGAGCGGTGGTTGGAGGTTGTCGATTCGCTGAATTCCACCAACGAAGATCTGCAACTCGCCGATTTGCGCGAAGCCGATGCAAGTTTTTCGACACCGCCGTTCCTGGAGCCATGCAAGGTTACATGGTGGAAGAACGTTCACTTTCTGCCTCAGTCGGGCGGCAGAGCCGCATCGTCGGCGGTGAAGGCGGGTCTGGAAAAGTTCGCCGGCAAACTGGCGGCGAGTCCGCTGCCCGAAAACCAGCACTTCATACTTTCGGGGCCGAAGCTGCTGATGACGTCCATCTTCGCCAAGACGCTGAAGAGCGTGGCAGAGATCGTGTCCTTTTCGTCCGCCAAACCATGGGAGGCGGCTCGCGCCGCCGCAGAACGCGTCGCCGAAGCCGCTGGAGAGATGAATCTGCGCTTTGATCGCGGAGCGCTAGAGGCGTTCGTCGCGCGCGTCGGAGTGGATTCCCGCTCGTTGATGAGCGAACTTGCGAAGATGCGCGACTACCTCGGTCCGTCGAGCCATACTGTCACTGCGGAGGATGTCGCCGCGATATCATCGCAAGGGGTTGGCGTCGAGCCTGCGCCGTGGACGATTACCGAAGCCGTCGGAGCGAGAAACATCGATGCCGCGCTATCTGCCATTTCGCAGTTTGAGGGCGAGAGCGGTTTTGCGGTGATGGTTACGACCGTGCTTGAGAAGTTCTTCCGCCAACTATGCGAGTTCAAGGACGCGCAGGCTCGCGGACGCTCTGCCGATTTGACCGAAGGCATGAGCCCCTGGGCGATAAAGAAGCAGACGGGCTTTCTTGAGAAGTGGGATGCGCGTGAGCTGCGTGCGGCGTGGCATAGGTTCATGGCGCTCAGAGAGAAGTCGGTATCGTCGGCAGGGTCGATCGACGCGTTGATCACTACGGAGCTCGTGCGTGTGATGCACCGGCGTTCCGGCCAGCGCGAAATGCGATAGGATATGGTATAATACGAACATGTCACAGAATGATGAAGATTGTCTCGGACCGCTGTTGCGCATGTACGACGAATACGTTGATACGTATCGTTTGTCTGATGGCGCACTGCCTAGGCTGATGCAGCTGAAGCGGGCTCACACGGGCTTTGTCGTCAAGAACGCGGCCGCCATAGCCGATGGCGAGGGCTTCGATCCGCTGGAGCGCGAATGCGCGCTCGCAGCGGCGCTTCTGCACGACACCGGCCGATATGAACAGTTGAAGCTGTACAACACTTTCCGGGATGCCGATTCCATCGACCATGCGGTCTTCTCGCATCAGATAGTGAAGAGCAAGGGCTGGCTTGCTGCGGTTGGAGCGTCGCGTCCGGAATCCGTGCTGGCGGCGATACTATACCATAATCGCCGCGATCTGCCGGACGGTCTCGACAGGGTTACGCTTGCTGCGGCGCAGGCTGTGCGCGACGCCGACAAGCTCGACATCTTCCGTGTGCTTCAGGCGGAGATAGCGACCGTCGATTGGCGCAAGGATTCGCGAGCGTTTTGGAACCTTGCCACGGATAAGCCGCCGAGTGCGGAGGTTGTAGCCTGCATAGAGGCTCGTAGCCCGGTGGACTATCAGGCGATAAAGTCGCTTTCGGATTTTGTGATGATTCAGGTCGGTTGGATGATTTCGGGTCTCTATTACAGGACGTCGCGGAGGCTTTGTGCGGAGCGCGGCCATTTGGCTTTCAGGCGCGATTTTCTCCATCGGCTTTCCGACGATCCGGCAGTCGATCGCGTGTGCGACCTAGCCGAGAGCGTGCTATCGGAAGGAGTTTCGCCCAAATGAAGGTTTCGCGCAGGTGGAGGCGCTTTATGCGAACGGTTAGGTTGCCTTTCGAGTGGATTGGCATATTGGCCGGTGTCGCTGTGTTTGCCGTTCTGCCGCGCCGTGCGATGCTGAGGCTGTGCGACTTTCTTTCTGCGGCGATGTACCGCCTTGACCGACGGGGCAGAAAGTACGCGTTGGCGAATCTTCGTGTCATCACGGGCGATTATCCTGTCGAGCAGCGATATTGGCCGCCGTCGCTTGCATACACCCCTACACGCGCAGAAGAGCTGATCATCCGCCGAAGCTACCGCAACATGGCAAGAAGCGTTGGTCATGCTTTCTGGACGTGCTTCAAGGCGCGTGCCCGCGTGGCGAAAGCCGGCGAACTTGACGAGCGCGCGAGGCGCTTTCTTTCCGAGAACAGGCCTGCCGTGACCGTCTCGGGACACATTGGCTGCTGGGAGATACTGTCGCAGCTGGCGTATCTCCATGGCCATCGCATGATGTCTGTGGCAAAAAACATCGGAACCAGCGGAATGACCGATTTGCTGATGAAGGCCCGAACGTCCATTGGACAGGAGATCGTCCGCGCCGACGGCGCGTTCCGCCAGCTTATGGACGGCGTGAGGAGCGGCAAGTCGCTTGGTCTTTTGGTCGATCAGGTGGTAAGTCCCAAGGACGGCGGCGTGTGGGTGCGCTTTTTCGGCCGTCCCCATCCGGTATCTGCCGCACCTGCATTCTTCGCCGCGAAAGGCAGAGTGCCGATTGCCGTCGCGTGGTCGCGTCCGCTGCGCGACGGACGGTACCGGTGCGAGATTGTCGATCTTATTCCGTGCGACGAGGCGCGTGACATGTGGGATACGACCCAGCGTTGCCTGCGTGATCTGGAGCGCGTGATACGGCGCCATCCGTCGTGCTGGGTGTTGAACTACAACTGTTTCCGCAAGCGCCCCACGTCTGAAGATCTGGCGACGCTTGAGGATCGCGAGAGAAAGGCGGGTTCGAAGTGACGGACTTCCCAATGCTCAGGATTCTTCTTGTCGACAATCTCATGATTCGCCGGTACGGCAATCTCAGAATGGGGCCGGGACGCAAACTCATGTGCGGCGCAATACGCAACGACTGGCGGCTGTGCGAGTTCTCGGATCGTGATATGGCGCGGCTTCTTGCGCCTGTCGGCATACGCGCGCTTGGCGGGGTGATAACCAACCGCAAGCTCTTGCTGACGGCCGAGAATTTCCGTCCGGATGTGGTGCTGCTTGGTCATTGCGACTACATAAAGAACGAAACGCTTTTCGCCATTCGACGCGCGCTTCCTGGCGTGAAAATCGCGCATTTCAATGTTGATCCGATCTGGCAAGAGTCCACCAGACGGCAAATCTCCGATCGTATGGAGAGTTGCGACGGACTCTTCGTGACTACGGCGGGCGAGGATCTGCGAAGCTGGTGCAACGGTCGCAATGTTGTAGCATACATGCCGAATCCAAGCGATCCTTCGATGGAGCATGGCGACAACTCGGCAAAAACCGATTTTGTGCGGGATCTCTTCTACGCCGCGAATCCGAGAAAGGGCGATCCTCGCCTGGATTTGCTCGGAGCCTTGCGCCCGAAAATCGACGGACGGCTCAGGGCGGACTTCTTTGGCATAGATACGCCGTCTATCTGGGGGGCGCAGTATGAAACCGTGCTCGCCACGTCGAAGATGTCGTTGAACCTGAACCGCAAGGAAGGCGACAAGTGGTATTCGTCTGACCGCATCGCCCATTTGATGGGTTATGGGATACTTACATTCCAGAGCGCGAAGAACCAGATGCAACGGTTCTTCTCCGACGAAGAGACGGTCTATTTCGACGGACCGGACGATTTGGCGGAGAAGATAATGTGGTACAATGCGCACGATGATGCGCGAGTGCGCGTGGCGCATGCCGGAAGAGCGCGGTATCATGCTCTGTTCAACGGCGCGAGAGTTCTCAAGTTTATGGTCGAGACGCTTTGCGGCGTGGACTACAGCGAGCCGTACGAGTGGGCGGAGGAGGTGTACAGATGACAAAAAGAGTTCTCTTCTGGGGACGCTACGATCACGGATATTCCAAAAACCGTGTGAATATGGCTCTGTTCCGGGCGCTTGGGTGGGAAGTGGAGTTTTTCGACGTCAAGTGGTGCTGCCGATTCGGCGATGTAGAGGCTTGGCTCCGCGGATTGGGCCGCAGGGCGAAGCCCGATCTTGTGTTTGTTCCGGTTTGCCGTCAGCGTGATATCGCCGCCGCATGCCGATGGGCGCACAGACGCGGGATAAAGGTGATTTTCGATCCGATGATCTCTGCGTGGGACAAGAAGGTTCTTGAGCAGAAGAAGTGGAAGGCAGACGAGCCGCGTGCGAAGCGTCTTCTGAAGTGGGAGCGCAAACTCATGGCTATGCCGGATTTCATAACATGGGATACGAGCTGCCATGTGGACTTCGCTGCGGAGTATCTGGAAGTTCCCCGCGAGAAAATGGCGCCGCTTTTTACAGGTACGGACGAGAAGGTGTTTCGACCTACCGGCGAGATGCCGCCGACCGACGGGAGGTTTCGCGTTCTCTATCACGGCGCATACCTTCCTCTGCACGGAACCGAGACAATCGTCGAAGCGGCTCGCATGACCCAGAATCTGCCCATCGAATGGGATTTCCTCGGATGGGGCGCTTATAAGGCATCCACCGAGGCGAAAGCCGCAGGTTTGAAGAATGTGCGGTTTCTGGACAGGGTTCCGTATGAGAAAGTTCCGGCTGTAATATCGGCGCATGATGTCGTGCTTGGCGTGTTCGGCACGACGGCGAAGGCTGCTCGCGTGATCGGGAACAAGGTTTACGAGTGCATGGCCTGCGGCCGACCGACGATAAACGAGTTCTGCACGGGGTATCCGCCTGATGCAAAGGAGTGCAAGGCAATCAAGTTCATTCCAGCCGGAGACGCTGCGGCGCTGGTCAAGGCGGTCGAGGAATACCGCGCCGACTGGAGTCGCCGCGAGGAATATTTCGCCGCAGCGCGTGAATTCTTCGAGAAGAGGCTCTCTTTAGAGGTGGTCAAGGGGCAGCTTGATGATATTCTGCACCGCGTGCTAAAATAGCAAAAAGGGCTTGTTTTAGTGAAGTTTGAGGGGTAAACTTAATGGTTGCCTCGCAGGGACTCGAACCCCAACAAGCAGAATCACGTACTGGCGGGGTCGACGGGGCTCGAACCCGCAACCCCCGGATCGACAGTCCAGTGCGCTAACCAATTGCGCCACAACCCCGTGTTCCAGAAAGTGATTGATAGTATATCATATTTTGGGCACGTCGCGCAAGGGGGTATTTTAATAAATTTTCATCCGCCCGGACGGCAAGGGCTACAGGTGCACATACGACAAGCCGAGGACCCCATACCAGAGGGTGCTCGACGAACACGTGCTAACGCCGGAACAAGAAACAGCGCTGAAGGCGTACAAGGCGCGTCTCAGCGGAATGACGCTTGAATAAGCTCCCAGTGAAGCGCTCTGCCAGGAGGAAAGCGGGGACAGTCTCCTGATTCTCGTGAAGAATGTTATATAATATGCGGCGTGGGAGTGATGTTTGGCGCCTATCACAGAATGCGGTAAAGTGCCATAATTGCATATTTTTGATTTTAGCCAAAAATTCATTTTGTGCAGTTATAGAGTGCGTCCGGCGCGGGTGAACGCACTAATCAGCCACCCGTCCACACCTCTTGGATGGTAGGTAAGCAAAATTCACCCTAAGGGGTAGTTGAACAACCCCTAAGGGGTAAGTGAACTACCCCTAAGGGGTAAGTGAGCGACCCCTAAGGGGTAATTGAGCGACCCCTAAGGGGTAATTGAGCGACCCCTAAGCCTTTTGGGGACAGTCCCCGCCAAAAAGGCGCAACGAAGCGCCGGAGAACGCGTTCGTTGCCTCAAAAACGATCTATCGTACACACCACAAAAGTGCATATTTGCGATATATTTGCAATTATTGCAAGTTATCACCCTAAAAGCAGGCAAAATCGGGGCGGATTCGCAAAATCGCGCTTGAATAAGCGATACCTAGGAGAGCTCACCTGAGCGGGGACTTGTCTAATCAGAATTTGGTAAACTATCCTACTGTTCAGTCGACATAGTGTCGGCACAGAACGGCCCGTCCGGGAAGGCCTTCCCAGACG
>CACYQU010000020.1 GCA_902776615.1 uncultured bacterium | reverse complement strand
CGGCAAGCAGAAGAAGTCGCTCGTCGCGATTCTCGATGACGACTTCAACGAGAACGAGGCGAAGTACCGCAACGGCATCGTGACGCCAAAGGGCGTGCTTATGCGCAAGCCTCGCTGGGATGTCGTCGCCAAGGGAATCGTGGAGGTGGCCTAGTCGGGGCCTTGACCTGCCACCTCTGGCGGCCAGACCTGCCACCTCTGACGGCTAGACCTGCCACCTCTAGGGGCTAGACCTGCCACCCCTGAGCGCTAGACCTGCCACCCCTGAGCGCTAGACCTGCCACCTCTGGGGGCTAGACCTGCCACCCTTTGCCATTAGACCTGCCACCTCTAGCCGCTGAATCTGCCACTCCTAAATCTCTTCATCCGGAGATGCCTAACCTCTTCTGTGGGAGCGGGCGAGACGCCTCGGCGCTCGCTTCGCTCGGCTTGGTCGCTTCCCTATGGGTCGCGCCCACCCTCAAGGGGCGGTTATGCTCTCCCAGTAGGGCGGTTGCGCTCTCCCAGTTATGCGCTCTCCCAGTAGGGCGGTTGCGACTGGCGAGTCGGCCATGGACCCCACGGCGGATTCGTATGGCGGCATATGTCGCTTGCCCTTAGCGGCCAGGTTGCGCCTGCAATCGGAATATGCGATAAGGATCGGAGGGCGCTCACACAGATATGGTATAATATGCATCAGATATGCGAAGAGGTAAAACCATGATCGAAACATTCTGCGGAGGCTGCAAAACGAATTCACGCAAGAGTGCGGCTGCTGCCGCCATGCTTTTGGGAATCATTTCCGCCGGTTCCGTGTTTGCGGAGCGCGTTGAAACGCTGTTGGACGGCAACGATTGGACGCTGGACGGTCTGCCTGTGCTTGTTCCGAATTGCTGGAACAAGATCGACGCGGCAAATGGCGCTCCAGAGCGTGCGGGGAATCCGGCGGGTGCGACAAGCTATGATCGGCGGCGCGGTGTTTATGCGAGGCCGCTTCCTGACGCGAAGAAGGGGCGGCGTTATTTCATCCGCTGCGACGGCGCGTCGCAGACGGCGACGGTCCGTGTAAACGGTGTCGAAATCGGCTTGCACAAGGGTGCGTTCACGGCGTTCTGCTTCGAGGCGACGGCGGCCATGAGGCCGACCGGCAACAGCCTCGAAGTCGAAGTCTCGAACGAGATCGACAAGACGATTCCGCCGATTTCCGCCGACTTTTCGCTTCATGGCGGTTTGTATCGCCACGTGTGGCTCTTGGAGACCGACCCGGTGTGCATAGACCCGACGATCGACGGCGGACCGGGCGTGCGCGTGTTCCCGGAGATGGACGGCACGGTGCGCGTCGAGGCTGACATCTCCGGCGCGGACGACGTGGCGGTTGACTGGGAACCGAAAAAAGTGGAGGATCCTGTATTGTGGTCGCCAGAGACGCCGCGCGTCTACAAGGTGCGGGTGACGGTGAGAAAGGGCGAATGGAGCGATACCGTCGTGCAGCCGTTTGGCTTTCGCACGACGGAGATCCGCGAAGACGGCTTCTACTTGAACGGCGTCAAGCGCAAGGTGCGCGGCGTCAACCGCCACCAGGAGCTGGAGGGGATGGGCTGGGAGCTGACGGAAGCGCAGGAGGAGCGCGACTTCAGGCTCATAAAAGCGATGGGCGCGGACGGCGTGCGTCTCGCGCACTATCCGCAGAGCGAGAACGTGTACAATCTCTGCGACAGGCTGGGCTTCATGGTCTGGTCGGAGATTCCCGTCGTGGACGAGATGGGCGGGGCGGAGTTCATCGAGAACGCGAAGCGCATGTTCCGCGAGATGGTCGCCCAGAATCGCAACCATCCGTCCGTCTGCTGGTGGAGCGTATGGAACGAAATCTGGAGCGTGAAGGGGGCGGGCGGCGCGGCGGCCATCGCGCGCTACGCCGAGTCGCTCGATACGACGCGCCCCATAGTCGCCGCGTCCGCAACGCCAGCGAAACTTGCGCTCAACACTACCGTCAAGCACATCTGCTTCAACATGTATCCGGGCTGGTACACAGCAAAGGGGATGGAGGAGCTGGTAGACAAAATCGTGGAACACAACATGCTCACGACGCTGGCCATTTCGGAATATGGCGCGGGGGGCTCTGTGTTCCAACACCAGAATCCACCGACACGTCCCAATCCAATAGTCTCGCCTTTCCATCCTGAAGAGTGGCAGACGAAGGTGCACATGGATGACTACCGTCACATACTGGGCGACGACCGTCTTTGGGGCTCGTTCGTGTGGGCGATGTTCGACTTTGCCGCCGATACCAGAAAAGAAGGCGACAGAAAGGGCATCAACGACAAGGGACTCGTCACGCGCGACCGCGTGACTCCGAAAGACGCCTACTTCCTGTACAAGGCCAACTGGAACCCGGAGCCCATGCTACACCTCTGCAGCGCCCGCATGAAGGCGATCGACGGCGGGGAGGCGCGCGTCGTCGCGTTCTCCAACGTCGGCGACGTGACGCTCATCGTGAACGGCGAAACGATCGGCGTGAAGTCTCCCGACGAAATCCATTCCGTCACATTCGACGGCGTGAAGCTGCGGGACGGCGAAAACGAGATTTCGGTCGAGGCGGGCGGTTTGAAGAGAAGCGCGTCATGGACGAAGTCCGCCGCTCCTGCGGCTGAACCTGACGCGCCGGGCGGGCCGCAACCTGTTCCGTCCGGCGCGTCCGGCGCCAATGACCGGGCATGTGCAGGACTGGCGCCACACTCGTGCGATTTATGGTATAATATGCGACCTCTTAACGAGGAAAGGGAAGCGAAAGAATATGAAACTTGAAGATCTCAAAGGCAAGACGGTCGGTGTCTGCGTTTCGGGCGGGCTCGATTCCAAGACGATTTGCTGCGTTCTCAAGGATGCCGGCGTCAAGGTGAAGGCGTTCTCCGCCAATGTCGGACAGCCTGACGAGAAGGACATAAACGACATAAAGAAGCGCATGGCGCCCACAGGCGTCGACACGACCATCGTCGATGTCACGAAAGAGATGGCCGACATCTGCTTCGAGACCGTGAAGTGCCAAGCCATGTACGACGGCGGCTATTGGAATTCCACCGGCATCGCGCGCGCCGTGACTGTCCAGAAGCTGCTGCCCGCGATGAAGAAGGCGGGCTGCGTGGCGCTTGTCCATGGCGCGACAGGCCGCGGGAACGACCAGATGCGTTTCGAGCGCTACACCAATGTGATCGACCCCAAGTTCGGCGTTTATGCGCCGTGGCGCGACGCGGAGCTTCTCAAGAAGTTCCCCGGCCGCACGCAGATGGTCGATTTCCTCGCCAAGCGCGGAATCGTTGCTTTCGCGGGAACGAAGAAGAAGTACTCGACCGACGGCAACCTTGCGGGTCTCTCGCACGAGGCGGAGGATCTCGAGTCGATGGAAACTTCCATGCGCATAGTGAAGCCCACCATGGGCGTGTGGCCCGACAAGGCGCCGAACAAGGTCGAGAAGATAACGCTCAAGTTCGAGAAGGGCCTTTGCGTCGCGATCAACGGAAAGAAGATGTCGCCCTACGACATAATGGTCGAGGCGAACAAGATCGGCGGGCGCAACGGAATCGGCATGAAGCATGCTCTTGAGAACCGCATAATCGGCACCAAGAGCCGCGGCGTCTACGAGGCGCCGGGGATGGAGGTTCTCTCCTGGGGGCTCAAGTACATCTACGAAGGAGTCATGGACCGCCGCTCCACATTGCTTTTCCAGCAGCTTTCCAAGTTCGTCGCCGATCAGATATACGACGGGCGCTGGTTCGACCCCGCGACGCGCGCGGCGCGTGCGGCCATTCAGGTCTGGGCCGACAAGGCTACGGCCGAAGTTACGCTCGGGCTTTACAAAGGAAATATCTTCTTCGAATCCCTCAAGGGGCTCAAGGCTACGATCTACAACGAGGCCGACAGTTCCATGGAGGCTTCGAACGGACTCAATCCGCACAGCTCGCAGGGTTTTGCCGAGATACAGTCCGTCGAGGCCAAGATGCTCGCCAAGTCGGGCCAGATTCGCGTTTGACCGGTGATGGACATGGCAGAAGAAGAAGAGAAGAAGGTCGATCCTGCCCCCGAGGCGGACGAGAAGGCGGAGGCCGAAAAGCCTGTCGAGACAGGGGCGACTGACGAAGAAGCCGGGCGGGAAACTTCCGAAGAAGAGCCCAAGGCGGCCGAAAAGCCCGCCGAACCGGACTGGAAAGATCTTTACGCGCGACTCCGCGCAGATTTCGACAACTTCAAGAAGCGCACTGCGCGCGACCGCGAGGATACCTATCGCTTTGCAGAGGCGGATATCTTGCGGGACATTCTCCCGACGGTCGACAATCTTGCGCTTGCGCTCGGAAGCGCCAAAAACCCCGAGGACGAGTTCGTCAAAGGCGTGCAGCTCGTCTACGACACGCTTTTGAAGGCGCTCAAGGATCATGGCGCGGAGCCGTTCGACTCCGTCGGAAACGAACTCGACCCCGAGAAGATGGAGGCCATCGCGACGCTTCCTTCCGACAAGGTCGGGGAAGGCAAGGTTTCAAATGAAGTGAAGCGCGGATGGTTGCTCAGGGAGAAGCTTCTCCGCGCGGCGCAGGTTGTCGTGAGTTCAGGCAAGACAAATGGCTGAGAAGAGAGATTACTACGAGGTGCTCGGCGTCGCCAAGGACGCAACTGCCGACCAGATCAAGTCGGCTTACCGCAAACTTGCGATGAAGTACCATCCTGACCGCAACCCCGACAATCCGGAGGCCAAGGAGAAGTTCACCGAAGTATCGGAGGCGTACGAGGTTTTGTCCAATCCCGAGAAGCGTCAGCGTTACGACCAGTTCGGACACCAAGGCGTGAATTTCGGTCCTGGCGGATTCGACTTCGGGCGCGATTTTTCGCACTTCCAGGATGTAGACCTGAACGACATTTTGAATTCGTTCTTTGGCGGCGCGGGCGGCGGCGGGGGCTTTTCGAGCTTCTTCGGCGGCGGCCGGCGCCAGAGCAGGCAGGCTGATCCGAACGCGCCCAAGCGTGGCGACGATTTGACGTACAGGCTCGACATCGATTTCGACGAAGCGATCTTCGGTTCGGAACGGACGATCGATCTCACGATTCCCGGCCAGTGCCCTGAATGTCATGGCACCGGCGCGGCGTCGGGTTCGCGGCGCGTCACCTGCAAGACGTGCGGCGGCAGCGGTGTGGTGATCGGCGGCAGCGGATGGTTCCAGGTCAGGCAGACATGCCCGACGTGCGGAGGAGAAGGCTCCATGATCGAAAAGCCGTGCCGCAACTGCCGTGGCGCCGGGCAGGTCGCGACGCCGGCGCACATTGCGCTGAAGATTCCGGCCGGCGTCGACACAGGCTCGCGGCTCAGGCTTTCCGGAAAGGGCGCGGGCGGTCTGCGCGGAGGCGAGAACGGCGACCTTTACGTTCTCATCGGCGTGAGAGAGAGCGACATTTTCGAGCGCGACGGCCTCGACCTCATGGTCGACATACCCGTTTCGCCGATACTGGCCGCGCTTGGAGGGACGGTTGAGGTTCCGACTCCGGAAGGCGCGGCTCAGCTCAAGATTCCTGCGGGAACCCCGAACGGAAAAGTGTTCCGGCTCCGCGGCAAAGGCGTGCCGAATCTTCGCGGGGGATTCCCCGGCGACCTTGACGCACGCATCATCTTCGAAGTGCCGGCGAACCTCGATCGCAAGCAGCGCGCCGCGCTGGAGGAATTCCAGAAGCTCGTCTCCGGAGGAACATTCCCCCAAGCGCAGACCTTCGCAAACAAGACGCGCATATTCTTTTCGCACAAGGAAAAGCTGGAGAAGGCCGCAAGGAAATAGCCGATTTTCAAAAGAGCACCTGTGGTGGAACGGCAGACACGCTGGATTTAGGTTCCAGTTCCGCAAGGAGTGTGGGTTCAAGTCCCACCAGGTGCACCACCAACTTTTGATATAATATCCGCCGTGACGCGCGCAATACATATACGGGGTTACGCACGATGAGCGATTTCGTGCATCTACACCTGCATACCACCTATTCGCTGCTCGATGGGCAGTGTCAGGTGAATCCGCTCGTCGCGCGCGCCAGGCGGTGGGGCATGCCGGCCCTCGCGGTGACGGACCACGGCAATCTCTTTGCGCTGAAGGCGTTCTACGATGCTTGCAGATCCACCAAGAAGGAGTTTGCCGAACTGCCGCCGATAAAACCCATTTTGGGCTGCGAAGCGTATGTGACATCCACCGGCGACTACACTACCCGCGACAAGAACGAGCGCCGCCACCATCTGTGCCTGCACGCAAAAAACAAGACGGGCTACCACAATCTGGTGCGGCTCATGTCCGAGGCGCACATACACGGGTTCTACAACAGGCCGAGAATCGACCACTCTCTTCTCGAGAAGTATCACGAAGGCCTTCACTGCTCGGCCGCCTGCATCGCCGGTGAAGTTGCGCATGCCATAGAGACCGATCGCATGGCCGAGGCGGAGCGCGTCGCCAAATGGTACAAGGATCTTTTCGGCGACGACTATTCGCTTGAGGTGATGCTGCACAAGTCGGTGAAGGCCGGCGACGACGTGCCGATGGAGGCGCGCCGCGAATTCGCCGACCTCTATGAACGGCAGCTCAAGGTTGTGAAGGGAATGCTGGAGCTTGGGCGCAAGCTCGACATCCGTGTCATTGCGACGAACGACGTGCACTTTCTCGACAAGGAAGACGATGATTCGCACGATATTCTGCTGGCGCTTTCGTCGGGCGCGAAAATGTCCGACACGAAGCGTCTCATCTACACCGGCCAGGAGTATTTCAAGACCGAGGACGAGATGCGCGAGCTCTTTGCCGAGAATCCCGGGCTCATAACCGCCACGCGCGAAGTCGCCGAGCGAATAGAAGAATACAAACTCGACTCCGATCCGATCATGCCGAAGTTTGCGATTCCTCCGGAGTTCGGAACCGAGGAGGACGTGCGCGGCAAGTACGACGAGAAAACGCTCGAAGGGATGTATCCTCCCGGGCGCATGAAGAAGCTCGGCGGCTATGAAAAGGTTGTGAGGATCCAGTTCGAGGCCGAATATCTGGCCTCGCTCGTATGGGACGGCGCGCGAAAACGCTGGGGCCGGACTGCCGATGCGAATGGCGCCAAGGCCGGAGAGCACGGCGTCGCGCCGGAAATCGACGAGCGCGTCCAGTTCGAGCTCGATACCATAAGGACGATGGGCTTTCCAGGATACTTTCTGATCGTGCACGACTATATCGACGCCGCGCGCAGGCTCGGCGTATGGGTAGGGCCGGGGCGCGGATCCGCCGCAGGTTCCGCCGTCGCATATGCGCTTGGCATCACGAATGTCGATCCTCTCAAATACGATTTGCTTTTTGAGCGATTCCTCAATCCCGACCGCATATCGATGCCCGATATAGACGTCGACTTCGACGATTCGGGGCGCGAACGCGTGCTGGACTATGTGACGAAGAAGTATGGCGCGGACCATGTCGCCCATATAGTGACGTTCGGGCAGATGGCCGCGAAGTCGGCCATCAAAGACGTCGGGCGTGTGATGGATTATCCGCTTGCCGATACGAACAAACTGGCGAGCCTCGTTCCCAACGTCCCGAAGATAACGTTCAAGAAGGCGCGCAAAGCCTCGCCCGACCTGGAGGCGGCGTTCAACTCCGAGGACCCGACGGTGCACAAGCTTATGGAACGCGCCGCGCGGCTCGAAGGCTCGATACGGCAGCCTGGTGTGCATGCATGCGGCGTGATAATCTCGCGCGATCCGCTTATAGAGACCCTGCCGGTGATGCCCACGCCCGAAAAGGGCGGCAAGAAGAAGGACTCCGCAAGTGTCGCGGCGGAAGACAGACTTCTGACCACGCAGTACGACGGACACTATGTCGAGCCTGTCGGCCTTCTGAAGATGGATTTCCTCGGCCTCAAGACGCTCACGGTCGAAAAAGAGTGCGTGGCGCTTCTCAAGGAGCGCGGCATAGAGCTCGATCCCGACAAGATACCAGACGACGACAGGCTTACCTACGAGCTGTTCGGACGCGGCGAGACCACGGGGCTCTTTCAGTTCGAATCCGACGGCATGAAGAAGTGGCTGATCGCCCTTCAGCCGGAGCGTCTCACCGACCTTGTCGCGATGAACGCCCTTTACCGTCCCGGCCCGATGGAGTACATACCGCGCTTTGTCGCGCGCAAGCAGGGCAGCGAACCGGTCACGTACGACCATCCTCTGATGGAGAAGTACCTGAAGGACACCTACGGCGTAACAGTCTACCAAGAGCAGGTCATGCTTCTCTCGCGCCTGCTTGCCGGCTTTACGCGGGGAGAGTCTGACAAGCTCCGCAAGGCCATGGGCAAGAAGCTCATGGACATAATGAACGAACTGAAGGCGAAGTTCTTGAAGGGGTGCCTCGACAATCCCGAGTTCCGCATAGAAAAGTGGAAGGACGAAGACGAGGCGAAGAAGCTCATCGAGAAGATATGGACCGACTGGGAGGCGTTCGCATCGTACGCATTCAACAAGTCCCACGCTGTTTGCTACGCATGGGTTGCGTACCAGACCGGCTACATGAAGGCTCACTATCCGGCCGAGTTCATGTGCGCGCAGATATCGTCCGAAATCGGGAACTTCGACAAGCTGCCCGGCTTTGTCGCCGAGGCGCAGGAGATGGGGTTGGAGCTGATGCTGCCTGATGTCAATGAATCCGGTGCGCGGTTTGTGCCTACGCACGACTCGAAAGGCATACGCTATGGGCTTGGCGGAATAAAGGGCGTGGGCGAAATGGCCGCGATGGCAATAGTGTCGGAGCGAAAGGCGAACGGGCCTTACGCAGGTTTCATGGATTTCTGCATGAGGCTTGCCGATACGGGCGCGATAAACAAGCGCGTCCTCGAAAACCTTACGAAAACGGGAGCGTTCTCAACGCTGGAACCCAACAGGGCGAAACTTTTCAACAACATAGAATACGCCCTCAAAAAGGCGCAGCAGCGCGCCAAGGAACAGTCGAGCGCGCAGGCGAACTTCTTTGACCTGATGGCGGGCGGAGAAGAAAAGGCGACAGATGCCGATCTGCAGGATTGTCCTCCGTTTGCGCCGGCCGAAGATCTCAAGAACGAGCGAGACCTTCTCGGCGTTTACGTCTCGGGCCATCCGCTGCAGTCGTGCAGCAGGCTGATCTCCGAGGTGTCGCAGGCGAAGGTAGGCGACGAGTTCATGCCATTCTCGCTTGCAAAGATAGCGCGTCGTCCTGCAGATGAAGAGAGAGCCGAGGAAGAAGATCCGGCTGCGGCGGACGATGCTGCGGAAGCAGCGCAAGAAGCGGCGATGGAAGACGATGCCGAAGAGCCGGAGCAGAAGGCCGGGCTTTCCCCGATAGACGAGATGCTGATGAAGTGCAAGGACGACGACTGGCTTTTGAAGGGGCTTGCCCGCAATATAGTGAGGGCGAAAGGCGAGGTCGCATACGCAGACAAACAGGCTTTCGACAAAGCCGTAAGTGCGGAACGCGCGAAGCTGAAGAAGCGTTTTCTGCAGAAGAAACTCGATCCTCTGCTTCTCAAGAGACTTGAGGTTCGTGTTGTCGCGATGCTGGCCGGGTGCTCCGTCAAAACGCCCAAGCCGCGTCCCGACGGAAGCGTGGGGCAGAAGTGGGCGATACTGGCCCTTGACGACGGAAGCGGCCAGGCCGATGCCATGGCATACGCGAAGGTCTGGGAGAAGTGCTCCTCTCTCGAGCAGCGCACAGATCAACTTGTCATGGTATGCGGCGACGTGTCGCATCGCACCGTTTACGACAAGGAGGATGTCCACAAGGAGAATCCCAAGGTTGGCGATATAACCTTTCAGGCAAAAGAGGCGTATCCGCTTGAAGAGGCTCTGCCGATGGTGTCGAAAGGGCTCAAGGTAAACATGCGGTACGACGATCCCGATCTCAAGACGAAGATGGATCGCCTCGGAAAGGCTGTGCGCAACAGTCCCGGAAGGTTGCAGGTGCTTGTGGATTTCGAATACGGCGACGGCACGCTTGTAGAGGTGAATTTGGGCGACCTTGGCCGCGTCGCCTGTGCGATAGGTTTTCTTTCGGAGCTGGCGAAGATTGCGCCGCAAAGCGACACGTCGTTTTCGCCTGAAGACAAAACCGTTCTGGCGCCGCCGGAACCCAAGCCTTGGGAGATGTAGTATTTGAATCTCCGGCAAAATACCCCATTGCGTTCGAGGGCTGATTTTTGGTAAAATACCCACTCCGCGCCCAAAGACGGGGCGGACGCGGCTGAAATCCGCGAACAACAACAAACGAAAGTACAAAAAATGGCAATTCGCAAGCCGACTCCTCCCACGGAGCGTTCCGCCGCAATGGCGGAGATGCTCGCAAGCGCGGGTCAGGAGTCGAAGTTCAAGAACGGCAGCCTTGTAGAAGGCACCGTAAGCGCCGTCAAGGATGGCGACGTGTTCATAGACATTGGCTACAAGTCCGAGGGCGTTGTGCCCGCAGACGAATTCGGCGAGGGCGCCGAGGTCAAGGTCGGCGACAAAGTAACGGTAATGCTCCGCGAGCTCGAGAACGACAAGACCGGCATGGTCTCGCTCTCCAAGAGGGCTGCGGACGACAAGATTCGCTGGGAGAAGATTCTCGACCGCTATGTCGAGGGGTGCGTTGTCACCGGCACCATCAAGAGCGCCGTCCGCGGCGGTCTTCTCGTGCAGATCGACGATGTCGAGGCGTTTCTGCCCGGCTCGCAGGTCGAAGTCGCTCCTGTCAAGGAGCTCGAGCCCTATGTCGGCCAGACGTTCGACTTCAAGGTCATCAAGATTTCCAACGAGCGCCGCAATCTCATTGTTTCGCGCCGCGAGCTCATCGAGGGCACGATGGCGGAGAAGAAGGCGGAGCTCATGTCTTCGCTCCAGAAGGGCGAAGTCCGCAAGGGCAAGGTCAAGAACATCACCGATTTCGGCGCATTTGTCGATCTCGATGGTCTCGACGGCCTGTTGCACATCACCGATATGAGCTGGGGTCGCGTAAAGCATCCTAGCGAAATCCTCAAGGTCGGCGACGAAATCGACGTCATGGTTCTCGACGTGGATCGCGACCGCGAGCGCGTCAGCCTCGGTCTCAAGCAGACCCAGCCCAACCCATGGGATGCGATTCAGGATCAGTTCCCGGTCGGGTCGCGCGTTTCCGGCAAGGTCGTCAACCTCGCTCCGTACGGTGCGTTCGTCGAGATTGCCCCTGGAATCGAGGGCCTTGTCCACATCAGCGAGTTCAGCTGGACCAAGCGCGTTGCTCGCGCGAGCGACATGCTCTCTGTCGGCGACGAGGTTCAGGTCGTTGTGCTCTCCGTCGATATGGAGAACCAGAAGATCGCCCTTGGCATCCGTCAGACCCAGGACAATCCTTGGGATACGGTTCAGGATCGCTACCCTGTCGGCTCCAAGATCAAGGGTAAGGTTCGCAACTTCACGGCGTACGGCGCGTTCGTCGAGCTTGAAGAGGGCATCGACGGAATGATTCACGTCAGCGACATGAGCTGGACGCGCAAGATCAACCATCCGTCGGAGTGCCTGCAGAAGGGCGAAGAGGTCGAGGCGGTCGTTCTCGACGTCAACCCCAAGGAACAGCGCATCTCTCTCGGCCTCAAGCAGGCCCAGACCGATCCGTGGACCGAGATCGCGACGAAGTATCCGGTCGGCATGGTCGTCAAGGGCAAGGTTTCGAAGGTCGCCTCGTTCGGCGCATTCATCGAGCTCGAGGACGGTGTCGATGGCCTTGTGCACATCTCGCAGATCAGCGATCAGCGCGTCGAGAAGGTGCGCGACGCTCTCGAGGTCGGCCAGGAGGTCGAAGCTCGCGTGGTCAAGGTAGATCGTGGCGAGCGCCGCATCGGTCTTTCGATACGCGCAATGACGATGAGCGAAGAGGAAGTCAAGGCTCTCGAGGCGGAGGCCGCCGGCGAACCCAGCGAACCCATCTCGAAGAGTTCCGGCAGTGCCGATTTCGGCGGACTTTCCGCCGCGTTCGACAACGCGTTTGCGAATGTCGAGTGGCAGCCCGGCGACGCTAACTGATAAGACTCTAAAGGCGAAAGGAATCAAACCATGTCAAGAGTTTGCGAAATCTGCGGAAAGGGCCCTTCGGTCGGCAATGTCGTCGTCCGCAAGGGTTCGCCGAAGTACAAAGGCGGCATCGGCCTGCACACGACGGGTATTACGAAGCGCCGTTTTCTGCCGAACCTTCAGTCGGTTCGTACAACCGACGGCAAAGGCAACACAAAGCGCGTCACGGTGTGCACGCGTTGCCTCAAGGCAGGTAAAGTGACAAAAGCGTAACAACAACAACAAACCAACAAACAAAACAAAAGGAGTAAAACAAAATGGCAATCAAAGTTGGCATTAACGGATTCGGCCGTATCGGACGCATGGTGTTCCGCGCGGCTGTCGAAAACTTCGCGAACGACATCGAGGTCGTCGGCATCAACGATCTGCTCGATCCGGATTATCTCGCGTACATGCTCAAGTATGACTCGGTTCACGGCAAGTTCGACCACGACATCAAGGTTGATGGCACGACGATGACCGTTGACGGCAAGGCCATCCGCCTCACCGCGGAGAAGGATCCTGCGGCCCTCAAGTGGAACGAAGTCGGCGCTGAAGTCGTCGTCGAGTCCACCGGTCTCTTCCTCACGGACGAGAAGGCCCGCGCGCACATCACGGCCGGCGCCAAGAAGGTCATCATGAGCGCTCCCTCCAAGGACGCGACCCCGATGTTCGTCTACGGCGTCAACGACAAGACCTACGCCGGTCAGGACATCATCTCCAACGCCAGCTGCACGACGAACTGCCTCGCGCCGATTTCCAAGGTGCTCAACGACACGTTCGGAATCAAGCGCGGCCTCATGACGACGATTCACGCCGCCACCGCGACGCAGAAGACTGTTGACGGTCCATCCAAGAAGGATTGGCGCGGCGGCCGTGGCATCCTCGAGAACATGATCCCGTCCTCGACGGGCGCGGCGAAGGCCGTCGGCAAGGTTCTCCCCGCGCTCAACGGCAAGCTCACCGGCATGTCCGTTCGCGTTCCCACCTCTGACGTCTCGTTCGTCGACCTCACCGTCGAGCTCGAGAAGGAGGCCACTTACGAGGATATCTGCGCGGCGATGAAGAAGGCCAGCGAGGGCGAGCTCAAGGGCATTCTCGGCTACACCGACGAAGCTGTCGTCTCGACCGACTTCCGCGGCGACGCCCGCACGTCGATCTTCGACGTCAAGGCTGGCATTCAGCTCGATCCCACCTTCGTCAAGGTCTGCTCGTGGTATGACAACGAGTGGGGCTACTCGAACAAGGTTCTCGAGATGGTTCGCGTAATCGCGAAGTAACATTCGCTATTGCGACAAGAAGCGCAGGGCCGGGATATCCGTCCCTGCGTTTTTTCATGATGCGTCGGAAGTACAAAGTTGTAATCGCCTACGACGGAACGTCGTATTCGGGCTGGCAGTATCAGGAAAACGCGGTCGGGATACAGCAGATAGTCGAAGAGGCGCTTGCGTATTTGGAAGGGGGACCTGTGAGGGTTTTCGGATCCTCCAGGACCGACGCCGGCGTTCATGCAAAGGGTTTCGTGGGGCATTTCCATCTTACGAAGCCGATTCCGCCGAAGAATCTGGTGCGGGCGATGAACTCGCGTCTTCCGGATGCCGTGCGCATATTGAAGGCGGCTTGTGTCGATGAATCGTTCGACGCACGCCTTTCGGCGAAAGGCAAAGAATATCGCTATCAGCTCTATCAAGCGGATATAATGCCTCCGCATCTTGCGCCGTACTGGACATTTTGCCACAGACGGCTTGATGTCGAGGCCATGCGAAGAGCTGCATCGTATTTCGTAGGGAAGCATGATTTCGTGTCATTCGCGGCCAATCCAAACCGCGAACTGGAGTCTACGGTACGCAACGTGTTTTCATTCGACATACGGAAGAACGGTCCGCGTTACACCTTTACGGTAAGAGGCGACGGCTTTCTGTACAAGCAGGTGCGTTCCATGGTCGGCTTCTTGATTTCAGTCGGCAAAGGCAATGAACGCCCCGAGGCCGTGCTTGAACTTCTCGAAGCCAAAGCGCCGCGCACCGCGCGCGTCGAAACAGCCCCCGCGAGAGGGCTTTTCCTCTGGAAGGTTTTTTATTGAATCGGTTTCACCCCAATACGGGGCGAACCGCATCTCGATTGCAAAACCGGAGGCGTCAACTGCCATGGCGAATGGCGATAAGCCATATTTGTTCCGGTGCAGACACGGCGCCGATGAAAAATATGGTATAATACACACCTGTGGAACGCAAGTGCATCAATGGCGTGGACGCCGAGGTGGCGAAAACCTTCGCGGAAAGGGCGAAAGGACTTATCGGCCGCACCGGACTGAAGCCTGGTAAAGGGTTGCTGATCACGCGGTGCAACTGCATACACACCTTTTTCATGCGATTCGCCATAGACGCGACGTTTATGGACCGTACGGGGCGCGTGGTGAAGGTCGTCCGGAATGTGCGCCCTTGGAGGGCGTGGGTTTGGGGCGGGTGGCGTGCCAGACAGGTTCTGGAAACTGCCGCTGAGGACGAATGCAGGAAAACGAAAGGAAAATGACGGATGAAAAAGATGATTGCTGCCGCATTTGCGGTTGCTGTACTTGTATTGCACGGAAACCCGCCCGGGTTCACCAGCGACTATAACGCCGCTCTTGAACGCGCCAAAACCGAGAAGAAGCCGGTTCTTGCCGTTTTCTCCGGTAGCGACTGGTGCTATTGGTGCAAGAAGCTTGACGAGGATTTTCTTTCAAAGGAGGAATTCACAAAGGCGGTTGAGAAGGATATCATTCTCCTGTATGTAGATATGCCCGAGGATAAATCGCGCCTTGATCTCAAGGCTGCGTCGATCAATCCGAAGTTGGTGAAGCGCTACGGCGTGCGCGGTTTCCCGTCGCTCATGTTCCTTGACGCGGACGGCGAGAAGCTGGCCGACGCAAAGCGAATGGATATGTCGCCTGCAGAGTGGGGCAAGTATCTCGTCGAGCAGGGCAAAAAGGCAATGCGCCCAATTGAAGCGGAGGCCGACGCGGTGACAACCGAAGTCGCAGTCGAGCCTGCCGCGAAGTTCACGATAGGGGAGGGAGATGACGCCAAGGAATACGATCTTGCCGACTTCGACTCCGCCAAAGAATACATCGACTCTTATGCCGACAACGTCCAGAGCGATTCCGCGTTCGCCGCACACGAGCAGACGGCTCTCGCCACCATTCGCACCAAGAATCGCTTCTTCGGCACATGGTGGGCCATCCTGCCGCCGCTGATTGCAATCTTCCTTGCGCTTGTGACCAAGGAAGTGTATTCGTCCCTCTTCGTCGGAATCGTGGCTGGCGGCCTGCTTTATTCCGGCTTTTCGTTCGAAGGGACGATTGCGCATGTGATGTCTGACGGATTCGTAAAGTCCGTGGCCGACGCTTACAACATCGGAATTCTTCTCTTTCTTGTGCTCCTCGGCGCGCTTGTTTCCATGATGAACAAGACTGGCGCGTCTGCGGCGTTCGGCCGCTGGGCCCAGACTCACATAAAGAGCAGAGTCGGTGCTCAGCTGGCAACTGTCATCCTCGGCATATTGATATTCGTGGACGATTACTTCAACTGCCTTACGGTCGGCTCTGTGATGCGTCCTGTCACCGACGCCAAGAAGGTGTCGCGCGTCAAGCTTGCATATCTTATTGACGCGACGGCGGCACCCATATGCATTATCGCACCTATCTCGTCGTGGGCTGCAGCCGTAGCCGGCTTTGCGAAGGGTGCTGGCGCGGAGAGCGGTTTTTCGCTCTTCATCAATGCCATTCCCTACAACTACTACGCAATACTTACAATCGTCGCAATGGTCTTCTTCGCCATCGCAAAGTTCGATTTCGGACCCATGAGGCGTCATGAGGCCGATACGCTTTCCGGCAAGCCCGATCTCGGCGCGCTTGAATCCGCGACCGAAGCGCTTACGCAGAATGCGCGCGGCAAGGTCGTCGACCTGCTTATACCCGTCATATTCCTTGTTGTCGCGTGTGTCGTCGGCATGATCTATTCTGGCGGTTACTTTGGCGAAGACAATCCGGGCTTCATAAAGGCCTTCTCCGATTCCGACGCATCCGTCGGGCTCGTCTACGGTTCGATTGTCGCCATACTGTTCGCCGTGGCGTTCTATCTCTGCCGCCGCGTCATCTCGTTCCGCGACTGCATGGACGCATTCCCTGAGGGCTTCAAGGCGATGGTTCCTGCGATCATGATCCTTTGCTGCGCGTGGACGCTCAAGGCAATGACCGATTCGCTCGGCGCGAAGGTGTTCATCTCCGACCTCATCAACGGACCCGCCGCGTCGCTGAGGTGCTTCCTGCCGTCGATAATCTTCATCATTGCGGTTGTGCTGGCGTTCTCGACTGGCACGTCGTGGGGAACGTTCGGAATTCTCATTCCAATAGTGCTTGCGGCCATTCCCGGTTCGTCGATGACGATCATCGCCGTCTCGGCCTGCATGGCCGGCGCCGTTTGCGGCGACCACTGCTCGCCCATTTCCGATACGACGATCATGGCGTCGGCCGGCGCGCAGTGCAACCACGTAATGCATGTGAACACACAGCTTCCCTACGCGCTTCTCGTCGCAGGGGTGTCGTTCGTTTCTTATATGATAGCTCCGTTTGCAGGCTCCGCGGCGCTTTCGCTTGCGATCGCAATCGTGCTTCTGCTGGTCGTGCTGTTCGCTTGCAAGGCGCTGCTCGGCAGGAAGGCGGATGCAGCAGGCGCTGTTCCGAATTCGCTTTCGATGCTTTCGCGGTTCATCAGCGACAAGGCATTCTCTGCGTCGCTCGACAAGATGGCCCGCAACTTCATGGCCGATGGAAAAATCGATCTGGACGAAGCGAAGGAGCTTATGTCGCTGATGCGCGGCGTGGAAGGACAGGATGCATTCAAGAAGGCGCTTGCCGATGCAATGGCCGATGGCGTCATAACGGATGAAGAGTCCGAGGACATCAGGAAGTTTTTCCGGGAAATCACAAATAAGACGTATTGATGCGAGTAGTATTCATGGGTTCCAGCGCGGCAAGCGCGACTTGCCTCCAGGCCATCCTGCGGGATCCGGTTCTGGAGGTGGTCGGCGTCGTGACGCAGCCAGACCGCCCCGTCGGACGCGGCAAGGTAGTTTCGCCATGTCCCTGCAAAGCGTTCGCCATTGCACACGGCATATCGAACATTATAACGCCGGACAATGTCAACGATGCGCAGTCGCTTGCCCAGATATATGCATGGCACCCTGATGTCATCGCCGTAGTAGCCTTCGGTCAGTTCCTCAAGAAGCCGATTCTGGAGATGCCGTTGTTCGGGTGCGTGAACTGTCATTTCTCGCTTCTGCCCAAATACCGTGGTGCGGCCCCGGTCGTTGCCGCCATTGCCGCCGGAGACAGGCTGACCGGCGTAAGCATAATAAAGATGGGCCTTGGAATGGATGACGGTCCGATACTAATGCAGCGTTTCGAGCCGATATGCTCCGACTCTACGGGCGGTTCGCTGATGAACGATCTTGCAATCGCAGGAGGAGTCTCTCTCGCCAAGGTGCTTCGCATGATGAACGACAACGCCTTGCCGCCTCCGGTTGAGCAGAACGATGCGGATGCGACATTCGCCTACAAGCTCAAGAAGTCCGACGGACTGATTGACTGGACTGCGCCTGTTTTGACCATTGATCGCAAGATACGCGCCTATTCACCATGGCCGGGCAGTTACACATTTCTGCCGGAGCGTTTTCGCCGCAAGGGCAATTCGGGGCGTCTCGTCGTTGTCAAGGCTGAGATTGCAGGTCGCATAGCGCCCGAACAGCGCGAAATGGAGCCAGGATCAGTGCTTGAGATCGATGCTAAGGGGCGCCCGGTAGTACGGTGCGCCGACACGGCTCTCAGGTTGCTTGCGGTTAAGCCGGAAGGTTCTTCTGTCATGCCGGCCGAGGCGTTTGTTCGCGGCAGGCCGCTCGTCGCGGGCGACAGGCTTCTCAATGAATGACGATGGCAGATGTTTTGGAGTTTCCGGGTTTCATCGATGTTCACGTGCATTTCCGCGATCCGGGAATGACCTGTGCCGAGACTCTTGCAAGCGGAGTCGCAGCTGCCAGGCGCGGCGGGTTCTCGGCAGTAGTGACAATGCCAAACACATCTCCGGCATGCGATACGCCGTGTCTTCTAAAGCGCCAGATTGATTTCTCGCCGCACATACTGCCGTCGGCTTGCATCACAAAAGAGCGGGCTGGACTCGAGGTGGCCGATCTCGAGGCACTGGCCGATGCTGGTGCTGCGTTCTTTACGGACGACGGATCGTACGTTGCCGATAATGCCGTGATGGAAGAGGCTATGCGTCGTGCTGCGCAACTCGGCATGTGCGTGTGTCAGCATGCGGTTGATCCTGCGGTGCTCGCAGGCGGCGTGATCCGAGATTGCGCACTGGCGCGGCGACTCGGGCTGCCGGTCATGTCGCCGGAGGCCGAAACTGTGGCTGTACGCCGCGACATTTCACTTTGCCGCGAGACCGGATGCCGCCTGCACGTGCAGCATATCTCCACTGCGGAAGGTGTTGAGCTCGTACGCAGTGCGCAGAAAGAGGGCCTTCCGGTAACTGCGGAAGCAACACCGCACCATCTGCTTCTTTCCTGCGACGATCTCGAACGCAACGATGCCAACTTCAAGATGGCGCCTCCGCTCGGAACGCGAGAAGACCGTGCAGAGCTTCGCCGGGCTGTCAAGGACGGTGTTTTGATGTTTGCCACCGATCACGCTCCGCATCCGGCCCAGACGAAGTCGCTGGGCTTTGCCAAAAGCGCAAACGGCATAATCGGTCTCGAGACGGCGATCGCGATAACGTATTCTGTCATGGTCGAAGATGAAGGTATGACGCCGACGGCCTGGGCGCACGCATGGAGAGACATGCCGAGATCAATACTTTCCGGCATGGCGCAGAAGAGATTCGATGCTCTGGAAGAACGTACGCGCGTCATTGTCGGCGAAAGTCGCAAGGTCGAGGCGGGGGCTTTCGCCTCGCTTTCCCGCAACAGTCCTTTCGTCGGAATGGAATTCGACGCCTGGCCTGTAAATTTGGTATAATACCCACAACTGTTTCACACGGACATGAAAACAAGGAGAACTACAATGAACAAAATGATTATGGCCGCTGTTGCGGCGCTGTGCGTCTGCGGTTGCTCGCAGAACAATGATGATGCGATCAAGATGATCACAGAGGCGACATTCCCGCCTTATGAGTTCCTTCGCGGACAGGAGATAGTCGGTATCGATGTAGAGATATGCCGCGCCATCGCCCAGAAGCTTGGAAAGAAATTCCAGTGCGAGACAGTCGACTTCGATTCGGTGATACCAGCGGTTATTTCCGGCAAGGCCGATCTCGCCGCGGCAGGCATCACTGTCACCGAAGACCGCAAGAAGAACGTTGATTTCTCCATCCCATATGTCACGACGGGAATTGTAGTCGTGTACTCCAAGTCGAATCCGTACACCGGTCCGGCGCAGCTCAAAGGAAAGCGCATCGGCGTGCAGGGCGGCACGACGAGTGAAACATATGTTCTCGAACAGCTCGGGCAGGAGCCAGAGCGCAGCCGCTCGCCTGCAGAGGCTGTTGCGGCACTCAAGGCCGGGCGCGTCGATTTCGTGATTGCCGACATCGACCCCGCAAAGAACTGCGTCAAGGGAGAGAACGATTTGGCGATAAGCGACTTTGTTACCAGCGAGGACTATGCAATCGCGATCAAGAAGGGGCGTCCCGATCTCTTGAAGATCATAGACGAGACAATCGCGGAGATCAAGTCCGACGGGCGTCTTGCCAAGTGGGTTGCCGAATTCACCGCCGAGGCTGACAGCCTCAAGAACAAGTGAGCGCTTTTCTTGATGACTTCGCGCTCTGTTTTGTAAAGAACGGGCGCTGGGAGTATCTGGCCAACGGCCTTTGCGTTACGCTGGAGGTCGCACTTGCCGCCATAGTGCTGGGGCTTGTCATCGGCTTCATCGTGGCGGTCGTGCGGTCTACACACGACAAGTACGGTCGCTTTGCGCTGTTGAACCTTCTGGCGAAGGTCTATCTCACTGTCATCCGCGGCACTCCGATGGTGGTTCAGCTTCTGATAACATATTACATAATACTCAGAAGCGTTGACTCCAAGATTGCAATTGCCATTCTGGCTTTCGGGCTCAACTCGGGCGCGTACCAGGCGGAGATAATCCGCGCTGGAATCGTTTCCATAGATCCCGGCCAGATGGAAGCCGCGCGCGCGTTGGGGCTGTCCTACTGGAGATCGATGTTCCGGATCGTTCTGCCGCAGGCGGTTCGCAACGTTCTGCCTGCGCTGGGCAACGAATTCATCGTTCTGATGAAGGATACGTCCATTGTCGGCTATATCGCGCTCATTGATCTTGCGAAAGGCGGCGACATAATACGCTCGCAGACGTATTCGGTATATCTGCCCTACCTTTCCGTAGCGTCGGTATACTTGGTGCTGGTGATGACATTCACATGGCTTCTGGGCAAACTTGAACGTCACCTCAGGGCGACTGGCGCCGACCCGGTCCATAACGATTCGTAAAGGAGAAAGAAGGCGATGGCAGAGACTCTTCTCAAAATAGAAGGACTAAAGAAGCACTTCGGCAGGCTTGAGGTCTTGAAAGGCCTTTCTACAGACATACGGCGCGGCGAAGTTGTTGTCATGATCGGGCCGAGCGGCAGTGGAAAGTCCACGTTCCTAAGGTGCATGAACCTTCTTGAGACGCCAACGGAAGGCCACATCTATTTTGATGGCGTGGACATCGTCTCTACGGACGAGGCCACCAAGAACCGTGTTCGCAGCGAGATGGGCATGGTTTTCCAGCATTTCAACCTGTTCCCGCACCTGTCGATACTCGACAATATAACACTTGCGCCGCGCCTGGTTCGCGGTGTACAACGCGCCGCCGCCGAGAAAAAAGCAATGGAGCTGCTCGACCGCGTAGGGCTGGCCGACAAGGCGACAGCATATCCGCAGCAGCTTTCCGGCGGACAGAAGCAGCGCGTGGCGATCGTGCGCTCGCTCGCGATGGAGCCAAAGGTAATGCTGTTCGACGAGCCGACATCGGCGCTTGATCCGGAAATGGTCGGCGAGGTTCTCGATGTCATGAAGGATCTCGCGAAGAACGGCATGACGATGGTCGTGGTCACGCATGAAATGCGCTTTGCCCGCGATGTGTCCAGCCGCGTCCTCTTTCTGGAAGGTGGTCACATAGCCGAGGAGGGCACGCCCGGGGAAATTTTCGGCGCGCCCAAGTCTAACAGACTCAAACTGTTCCTTGGCAAGGTGAATGTCGAGAGCGTCCGATCTGATGTGCTCGCCGACGGTGTCGTCGATTTGGACGAGGCCAAGCGTCTCAAGGAGATGCTCAAGCCCCTCAAAGGCGCCGGCGGTTTCGTGGCGCTGCTGGACAATGCGATAGATGGCGCCATTGCAGACGGAAAGGTTTCGATCGAGGAGTCCGCCGCGATCAGAAAACTGTTGTTGTCAGTCAATAACTGAACAAACCACCAAATCAAAAGGAGAATCCATGAACGTCGTACTTGACCACCCGCTCGTAGGCCACCGCGTGACACTGATGCGCGACCACGAAACCCCGCCTAAGCTCTTTCGCGAGCTTGTAAACGAGATAACGGTTTTTCTCGCCTACGAGGCGCTCAGAGACATTCGCGTATCCGAAGTAGAGGTGGTGACGCCGGTCGCCAAGGCGAAGGGTGTCAAGGTCAACGAGCCACGCATAATCCTTGTGCCGATCCTCCGCGCCGGTATGGGCATGCTTGACGCAATGCTGAATGTTCTGCCGTATGCAAAGGTCGGCGTGCTCGGAATGCAGCGCAACGAGACCACGGCGGAACCGGTTCCGTACTATGCGAAGGTTCCGCCGGCCAAGGATGGCGAGGAACTTGCTCTGGTCATAGACCCGATGCTCGCCACCGGCGGAAGCGCTTGCGACGCCGTGGCGCAGCTCAAGAAACTCGGTTACAAGCGCATCAAGTTTCTCAACCTCATCAGCGCGCCAGAAGGAATCGCCAAATTCGAGAGCGAACACCCGGACGTTCCCGTCTACACGGCCGCAAAGGACGAGCGGCTCAATTCGCACTTCTACATCGTGCCGGGTCTCGGCGACGCAGGCGACCGAATCTTCGGAACTCTGTAGAGATGACGTTTGCGGCATCGAAGTTCAAATCGTTTCTGCCCGCAGCAACGTTTGCGATGGCGGCCGAGTTCCTTATGGGAATGTCGGACTCGGTCATTTGCGGACATATTCTCGGCGAGACGGGGCTTTCCGCCGTCAACTTGATGCAAGGAGTGTTCGAGATCGTCACTTTTGCGGCCATGATGGTGACGGTCGGTACGAGCGTTTTCTTTGCGACTGAACTAGGTGCCATGCATTTGCGCCGCGCGAGAGGCTATTTCACGCTTGGCTGCATTTCATCGGTTGCGGCTGGCCTGCTGGTGGCGACCGTGCTTGCGCTCGTGCGCACTCCAGCCATTGCGGCGTTTGGCGCGTCGCCGGAGGTGTCTGCAATGACGTCGGACTACTGGCTGTGGTTCCTGCCTGCGGCGGTTCTGCAGCCTGTGGCGTTTTTCCTGGGCACGATGTGCTACACCGACGGCGATGCGAAGCTGTCGTTCTATTCATACATCGCACAGCTGGTCGGGAACTGTGCCCTGTCGATTCCGCTGACTATGGCATTTGGCACGGCGGGCTGCGCTGTGGGTACGGGGCTTGGGTCGCTTCTGGCGACAGTCGTGTTGCTGTTCCATTTTCGCAAGAAGGGGTGTATGCTCGGATTCTCTCGGCATTTCGTGCTGTCGGATCTTCTGCGCATGGCCCGCACTTCCTTTGGCGACGGCAGCAAGAATCTGGGCAAGGCGACGCTCATGTTTTCGCTAAATGTATATGTAATAGCCCACTTCGGCTCGGAGCTCCTGCCGATTCTTGCTGTTGCGGTTATGACAATCGGCATATCGGAGATCTTTGATGGCGTGGCAAATGCCGCGCAGCCGCTTGCGAGCGTATACATAGGCGAAAAGAATGTCGTGTTGACCAAGCGCGTCATGCGCATCGCGCTGTTCACGGCCTTGGTTGAAGGATGCGGAGCGATGTTGCTGCTGCTTGCTTGTCCGGACATGATGCTAGCCCTCGCCGGTGTGCAGGATGCCTCCATTCTGCCCGAGGGCCGCCTCGCAGTAAGGCTTGTATCGCTTTCGCTGCCAGGGCTTGCGCTCGTGCTGCTTTTCAATTCGTACTATGTTTTCATAAAGAGGGAGATTCTTTCGACGGTGCTGACGCTTTCGGCCGTGCTCATAGCGCCGCTCGCACTGTTTTCCGCCGGCGGCGCGCTTTTCGGTGCGCATGGTTTCTGGTTTGCGCTTGGTATTGCACCATGCGTTGCGATTGCGGCGCTTTCGCTGTATTTGCTCGTTCGCGAAGGGCGCGCCCGGTTTCCGTTCATCCTGCCCGAAGACCGCGAAAAGGATCTGCGCGTGTTCGATCTCTCGTTGGATCCTGTGGAGATATGCGCCGCCTCCGCGGCCGTCGAGGCGCATCTCAAACAGACGGGGCTTGAAGGCCGTCGCGCGGCGAAGGCGGCTCTTCTTGTGGAGGAGGCGCTTATGGTCGTGCACGACCACAATAAAGGGAAGCGCATTCTTGCCGAGGTGACGGTCGATGAGGGAAACGGGCTTGCCCTTGTGCTGCGCGACGACGGCGAGATATTCGACATTACCGACGCCGACGCGCAGGTCTCGTCGTTGCGCAGCTATCTCGTATCCAATCTGATGACCGAAATTCCGAACCGCCGCAACATCACGACAACAGGATTCAACCGAAACGTATTCAAGCTATGAAAACATACGCTATCCTGGCGCTGGTCGCCATCGCAGGCTGTTCCGATGCGACAAACAGGCAGCCCGCAGATCCTCGCATAGCCGACGCGTCGCGTCCGTTGCTGTTTCTCGCCAATCCAACCGAGCCGCCGTGTTGCTACAGGAATGCTTCGGGCGAGATCGTCGGCACGGATGTCGATTTCGCGCGCGAGGTTGCCGCGAAGATGGGGCGCAAGCTTGACATGGAGGGCGTGGATTTCATAGAAATACTGCCGCGCCTCAAGGCGGGCACGGCGGACTTTTCGATCGCCACCATAACTATGACCGAAGCCCGGCGGCGCGATGTGGATTTTTCCGAGCCGTACGGCGAGGGTGGTGCGCGCTTCCTGTACAAGACCGGCGGCAAGGTGCCGCGCATGTCGCAGCTCAACATCATCCGCATCGGCATAGAGTCCGATTCGACCCACGACTTCTATCTTTGTCTGCACGGTTGCGATCCCAAGCGCTACCTGCGCATACAGGACGCAATCACGGCGCTCAGTAGAGACGAGATAGACGCGGTGCTGTTCGACGGCATCCAGCTTGCGACTTTTGCAAAGTCGTCGGGAGGCGTATTTTCGGTTTCAGAACAGGAGACTCGCGAATTCTACGGCGTCGCGGTCGACAAGAGGCGTCCCGATGTGCTTGCCGCGGCAAATGCCGTCATAGCTGAAAGGAGGGCGAAATGACACAGCGGCGCAGCCTCAACCTGAAACTTGTCGTCAGCGTTCTGACGGCGTTCATTCTGTCCATGGCGTTTACGTGGTTTCTCCACAGCAGACTGTCCGAGCGCGACGCCTACAAGCTCATCGACCGAACGTTCGAGAGCGCCGAGGACGAGATAATCGACTGCGTCGACGTAAGGCTTGTGCTTCAGTGTATGGCGGCGAGAGAGCGTATTGACGACGGTTATCCGCTAGATACGGAGTCTCTTCAGGCGCTTGCGAAGGAACTGCATGTCACCGAAATCAGCGTAGCCAATCCAGATGGCGACATAACCTACTCGTCTGTGCCGGACTATCTCGCTGCGCCTGGAAAGCCCGCCTTCAACTTCAGGACGGCGGGCGGCAAGGCCGAGGACATGATGTGCCTCGTGACAGGGCCTGAGACGGAATACTGCCAGCCGTACCGTTCTAATACCGCGAACGGAGCATGGCGCAAGTTTGTGGGAGTGTGGCGTCCGTCCGCCGGAGGTTTCGTGGAGATCGGTTGCGATGGCGAGTCTTTGCGCGGGCTGTCCCGTTCTTCGATCATAGATCTGTTCCGCAACTGGCGCGTGGGCGGAACCGGCGGAATCGTGGTGACAACCGCGACCGGGCTTATACTGTCGGACTACGAAGAGCCCAATCGCGAGGGCTCGCTATGGACCGATCCCGGCGATTCGTTCTACTGGAAGCGCAAGGAGATCGAGGGCTTCCCGGTGTATGTGATGGTTCCCAAAGATTCCGCTGCGGTGCAACGCGACGTTCTCGTCGGCGCGACTGCCGCGCTGAACGGCGCTGCGCTTGTGTTCGTTGCTTTGCTTGTTGGCTTTGTGATATCCGCGTTTGTGCGTCAGCAGTTGCGCATCCAGTCGGCGAAAGAGCTGGAGATGGCGAAAGACATTCAACTTGCGGCCTTGCCTAACGTGTTCCCGCCTTTCCCCGACGAGCCGCGCGTCGACATCTGGGCGGCGATGGATACCGCAAAAGAGGTCGGCGGCGACTTTTACGACTTCTATTTCACCAGCCAGGATCACATTTTGTTCCTTGTGGCGGATGTCAGCGGCAAAGGCGTGCCTGCGGCGATGTTCATGATGAGGGCAAAAACGCTAATAAAGAGCATCGCCCAGACCGGCAAGCCTCTTGCCCGTGTGTTCGAGGAGGCCAATGATGCGCTTTGCGAAGGCAATTCGTCCAACACTTTCGTGACGGTATGGGCGGGCGTAATCAACAGACATACCGGACATGTGACATATGTGAACGCCGGGCACAATCCGCCCGTCGTCATGCGCGGAGGCAAGGCGGAGTATCTCAAGTCGCGGCCGTCGCTCGTGTTGGGCGCAATGCCAGGCGTGCCATACCACGTCAGCGAGATACAACTCGAACCGGGCGATTCCATCTACATGTATACAGACGGCATCGTCGAGCAGCCGAACGCTTCTGGCGAGCTCTACGGTGAAGACAGGCTTCTCAAGATGCTTGGCGACGGCACCCGGAAGAGAGCGGCTGTTCTCAACGCGGTCATTGATGATATGCGCCGTTACGCGACAGGCGTCGAGCAGGCCGACGACTGCACGCAGCTCGTTCTTTGCTACCGCGGCGACCCCGAAACATTCTCGGGAAAATACCGTCCCACAATGGAAGATCTTGCGAAAGCCTCCGCCGATCTCGAGACGGCGCTTGTGCAGGTGCCCGACGCCTGCAAGAACCGGCTGATGGTTGCGGCGGACGAGATATTTGCCAACATAGTGCGGTATTCCGGCGCGACGGACTGGACGATGACCGTCGAGCGTACGCGCTATCCAGACGGTGTGCGCCTCGTGCTCACCGATGATGGCAAACCGTTCGATCCTCTGGCCCACCGCGACCCCGATACTACTCTCTGCGCAGAGGAGCGCGCTGTCGGAGGCCTTGGAATTCTGATTGTCAAAAAGACAATGTCGCCGGTGACATACCGCCGGCATAGCGGAAGAAACATCCTTACAATAGGGAGCGATTATGGAAATCAAGACAAAAAATGAAGGAACGAAACTGACGATTTCAGTCAGCGGACGTGTTGACACGGTTACAGCCCCCGAGTTCGAGGCTGGACTGAAGTTTGGCGATGCGACATGTGTCGTGATTGATCTGGAGAACGTTCCGTACATGAGCTCGGCCGGTCTCAGGCTGCTGCTGACGGCCCACAAGACGATGCTTGCAAGCGGCGGGGAACTTCAGATCGCCAACGTTCAGCCGTCCGTCAAGGAGGTGCTGGACATAACCGGTTTCTCCGACATATTGAATTTAGTCTAACCAAAAAAAGAAAGGCTATGCCAAATGAGCAACATCAAGGAAGCTATAAACAAACTGCAACAGTCTATTCTCGAGGACGGCAAGGTTGATCGCGCCGAGGCTCAGATACTGCTCTCTTTCGCCAAGCCCCGCGCTGCCGACAATGCCGAGATGGCGGAATTCGTCAAGGCGTTGGAAGACGTCCTCGAAGACGGCGTAGTCACGCCGGAAGAGTCGATACGCATCGGCGCTCACCTGAAATGGCTCACGCGTGAAGCCGAGTCGGATGAACCCGAGACGACGCTCATCGGTCGCATCTTCAAGCTGAAGAGGAACCATACAACCGTCAAAACCGAGATTGTCGCCGGTCTCACCACATTCATGACGATGGCGTACATTCTTGCCGTGAACCCCAACATCCTCTCCGTCGCCGGAATTCCGCGCGGCGGCGTGTTCGTTGCGACTGCAATCGCTGCTGTTGTAGGCACTCTTCTCATGGCGTTCATGTCGAACTATCCGTTTGTGCTTGCGCCTGGCATGGGACTTAATGCGTTTCTCACATTCGGCGTGGTGCTGGGCATGGGCTACAGCTGGCAGTTCGCTCTGCTGGCGGTTTTTGTGGAGGGTCTTGTGTTTTTGGCCCTCTCGCTCACTCCCGTGCGCGAGGGAATATTCAATGCCATTCCGTTTTCGCTTAAAAAGGCGGTTGCCGCAGGTATTGGTCTTTTCATCTGCCTAATCGCCATGAAAACGGCCGGCATCATCGTCGACAACTCCGCGACGCTGATTTCGCTCGTCAAGTTCCGCGATGTTCCTTTCCACACGACCGGAATCTGTGCGGTGCTGGCTCTCGCCGGAACGCTCTTCACGGCCTTCTTGCTCGTCAAGGGCTTCAAGGGCTCGATCCTTTTCGGCATTCTGTTCACGTGGGGTCTCGGCATGCTCGCCCAGGTTTGCGGCGTCTACGTGCCTGATCCGGCCGGCGGCTTCTTCTCGCTTTATCCAGACTTCTCGATCAAAGGTCTTGCGCAGAATTTCTCCGAGTTCGGCAACACATTCGGAGCTCTCTTCAACAGCGAAAGCTGGACCCATACGCAGAACGGCGTTGTGGTGAAGAGCGGATGGTCGCTCATCAAGACGCTCGACTTCTTCGTGGTCATGTTCGCGTTCTTCTTCGTGGATCTTTTCGACACACTCGGTACTTTGATCGGCGTTTCGATGAAGGGCGGTTTCCTCGACAAGCAGGGCAGACTGCCTCGCATCTCCGGTGCGCTTTGCGCCGACTCGATCGCGACATCCGTAGGCGCTGTGTTTGGTACTTCCACAACGACTACATTCGTCGAATCGGCTTCCGGTGTAATGGCCGGCGGCAAGACGGGTCTCACGGCTGTTACTTCCGCCGCGCTCTTCGCGCTCGCGATCATTTTCGCGCCGGTGTTTCTTGCGATTCCCGGGTTTGCCACCGCTCCCGCGCTGATTATCGTCGGATACATGATGCTTTCGTCGTGCGCCGACGTGAACTGGGGCGATGCCGGCGAGGCGGTGCCTGCGTTTCTGGCCGTGGCGGCGATGCCGTTTACCTATTCTATTTCGGACGGCATCATGTTCGGTGTGATCGCCTATACCGTAATCAACGGTTGCGCCGGAAACTTCAAGCGCATACACTGGATCATGTACATGCTGACGGTGCTCTTCGTGGCGAAGTACGCCCTTATGTAACATGAAGCGCATTCTGCTCTTTCTTGTGACGAATATCGCGGTCCTCCTGGTTCTGGGGGTGACCGCGAACGTCTTGTGCGTGCTTGTCGCCGGAACCTCGCTCGAACAGGCTATTGGTCCCGAATACGCAAACCTTGCGGTATTTGCGTTTGTCTATGGCGTGCTCGGCGCTTTTGTGTCGTTACTTCTTTCGAAGCCGATCGCAAAGTTTTCATGCCGCGCCAAGACGATCGATGGCACCGAGGGCGAAGCTGAGCGATGGCTTGTGCAGACGGTGGAGGATCTGGCGCGCCGCGCGAACGTCAAGACGCCCGAGGTTGCGATATACCCCGGCGCCGCAAATGCGTTCGCGACCGGCGCGTTCAAGAACGCCGCGCTTGTGGCGGTCTCCACCGACATAATGCGCCAGATGTCGAAGGAAGAACTTCGCGCAGTGCTCGGCCACGAAATGAGCCATGTGGCGAACGGCGATATGGTAACCCTCACTCTAGTGCAGGGCGTGCTGAACGCTTTTGTCATATTCTTCTCCCGCGCGGTGGCCCACATTCTGGCCAGCTCCGGCGGAAACGACCGCCGCCGATCGTCCGGCGCGTCATACTACTTCGTGGCGATGGCGCTGCAGATGGTTCTCGGTATTCTTGCCTCGCTTGTTGTCTTCGCGTTTTCGCGCAAGCGCGAATATGCTGCGGACGCAGGCTCGGCGAAGCTTCTGGGCTCGCCTTCGCCCATGATCGCTGCATTGCGCCGACTTGGCAATCTCAGACCGGGCGTGTTGCCCGATTCTCTGAAGGCGATGGGTATCGCCGACGGAAAGTCCAAGACGTCGATCTGGGCGACCCACCCGTCGCTCGACGACAGGATATCTGCGCTGCAGAATCTCGACATGGCGTCGTACCTCTGAGGGAATCATGGCGGAAATACTCGTAGTAGACGACGAAAGAGCCGTTCGCGCCGGAATCAAAACGCTCTTGTCCACAGGCGGATATGCCGTCAGACTGGCGCGCCGCGGACTTCAGGGTCTTGAGATGTTCCGCACAAGACGTCCCGATCTTATTCTGCTTGATGTCATGATGCCTGGGACAACGGGTTTCGACGTCTGTCGCGAGATACGGGCCGAGGATCCGCTTGTGCCGATAATATTCCTTACCGCGCTTGAGAGCGAGGCGAACCAGGTGCGTGCACTTGGCCTTGGTGCGGATGACTACATATCCAAAACTGCGGGTGAGGCCGAACTTTTCGCCCGCGTACGCCGCGCGCTTGAAAGAGTGGCCGCTTTCAAAGCCGGCGCGCCAGGCTTGCGCCGCGCGGAGATAGGCCAGCTTACAATCGATTTTGACGCGCTCACAGTCAGAGGCCCCGGAGTGAACGTTCGCTTGACCAAGACGGAAGGCGATATTTTGTGGCTGCTAAACAGCGAGCGCGGCAGGTTCTTCCAGATAGACGAGATACTTGAGGTAGTGAGAGGATCTGACATATCCTACGAGAGTTCTCTTAGAACCCATATGAGTCGGCTAAGGCGCAAACTCGGCAAGGCTTCTGGCATGATTGTGAATCTGCGTGGCTCCGGCTACAAATTGCTTGGGTGATTTTTGATAAAACGCTAACATCCGGCGCGGTTTTTTTGATATAATACAAAGCATGAAAGGGGGAAACGAGAGTTTGACAGGTGAAACTGCGTGCACGAATCGCTATACTGCGATTCAGGATATCGTTCAGCTGAAGGACGCATTGTCTAGCGACGATTTGCGGGGACTGATGGATATTGTGATGCATCGGCTGCTCGACCTTACCGAGTGCGACTACATTGCCATCCATTCGGTGGATGGTGACCATTTGATGTTGCATCACGGCGGTGAACTGAAAGCCTGTCCGGGACGTTGCGAGGCGTGTTCGTTCTATAAGCTGAATATCCCGCCCGTCGAGGATAAGGACCACTTTATCGAACTGACCGACACAAAGAGGCAGTGCGTCGCGCCAATACCGCAAGATTGTCCCGCCCGGTCGCTTGAGGTTGCGGTCGTGCTCTGCGACGGGAAGCCTTGGGGGGGAGTAGCTCTTCACTATCTGGATCGTCGCACCAGCATATCCGAACACGACAGAACCGCGCTCAAGATTTCTGCGGATGTCCTTACGCTGGCGCTGGAGCGCCGTTCCGCGATGGTGCGCCTTAAGGCCGAGCGCGACCGCGCGATTCGCGCCGATAAAACCCGCAGCTACTTCTTCTCTGCCGTTTCCCACGACATTAGAACTCCGCTCAACGCCATAATCGGCTACTCGGAGCTTCTGCAGGCCGGCGGGCTTCCGCCCGAAGATGTCGAACGGAACCTCAATATTATCGCGTCGAGCGGTAAAATGCTTCTGCAGCTTATCAACGATGTCCTTGATCTCTCGCAGATGGATCTCGGCAAGTTGAAGTTCAACCTGGAGCCTACCGATGTCGGGGAGCTCGTCCGAGAAACGGCGACGATGTTTCATATCCAGACCCGCGACAGAAACCAGACTCTGATTACAGAGATACCCGACATGCCGCGCTTGCTGGTGGATCCGTACCGCTTCCGCCAGGTGCTGTTCAATTTCATCGGGAATGCTGTCAAATATGCCGGTCCTTGCACGATACGCGTGTCGGTTGTTTACGAGAACGGCATATTCAAGACTACGGTTTCGGATAACGGACGAGGCGTGTCGCCGGATAAGGCGAAACGCCTTATGCAGCCTTTCGTTCAGGCTGATATCAAGAACCGCACCGAAGGAAGCGGACTGGGGCTTGCCGTATGCAGGCGTCTCGTGGAGATTGCGAACGGAAAGATTTCGATAAGCACGGCGCTCGGGAAGGGGTTTTCGGTCTGCACCGAGGTTCCAGTTTCTGTTGCGCCGGGAGAGTCCGATGCGCCCGAAAAGAACGCCACGGCGCCTGCGTTTGTGAGATACGAGTTGCCGAAACGTGTTCTCGTGGTGGATGATTCGCCCGTGAACCGCGCGGTGCTGAAAGCGATACTTGCAAAACTTGGTGTCGCTGATATAGCGCAGGCTGTTGATGGCGCGGCTGCGTTTGAGAAATTGGAGAAAGATTCGTCCTTCGATTGGGTCCTCACAGATATGTGGATGCCTGTTATGGACGGATCCGAGTTGATAAAGCGCATCCGCTCTGATGAACGGCTTGCGCATCTTAAGGTATGCTCGGTCACGGCTGACATCGAGGCTCGCATGGCCTACAAGGAACAAGGTTTCGATGCGCTGTTGCTGAAGCCAGTGACCATCGACAATCTAAAGGACCTTTTCTCCTGCGAAAGACGCTAGCGTTCGCCGAGCCCGGTATCTGTGCTTAAGGGTATGGCTGGGTTGTCTTCGAGCATTATCGCGCGGAATCGCTCTAGTTCTTCCGCCGTAATTCCGCAGTCGCGCAGGTAAAGCTCGATGCGCTCGTTCCATGTCGCGGTTTCGTCGCCGTACTGGGAAAGGCCCTCGATGAAATGCCACGCACTGTTCCAGACATGTGTGCCGCCGCGCGTTTCGTTTGAGCCGGGGATGGAAGGGTAGAACGTCGTCTCCCAGTCGGTTTCTAGGCCTTGGCGACTTACGCCGAGCGCCCCGTTGAGCATGTATGCCAACGCCCCGGTGCGGTCCGCGCCGCCTATGCAGTGAATCAGTATCGGGTAATTGCTCCGATCGCAGAACACGCGGAAGTTTTCTGCCATGATCCGCTTTCCTTCGGGCTTGAAGCATTCGTTGTAACAGTGCGATGAACGGTTTATGAACTGAACCGTCTTTCCAAGCGGCGAGATGCCGTTCATCCCGGCTGTTTCGCACTTTGTGCGCAGGTCGAGATCTGTGCGGATTCCGAGCGTGCGGGTTAGGTATTCGATATCGTTTGCGGTCAAACGGCTCGGCCCTTTGATCAAGCCGTCCACGCTGTTTGCGTTCAGGCCCTGCGAGCGATATATCATTCCTTGTCGAACACGCCGACCGCCCAGACCAAAGCGTCCGCCAAGGTCGCGGAAGTTCTTGACGTGTCCTTCCAATGCTAGACATCGCGGCGCAAAATCCGCTGTTGTGAATGTTCCCGTTGCGCTTGTCGTGGGAGGACGGCGGTCGGCGCATGAGCAGTTGCGAGGATGGAAGGTGCGCCCGCATGTGATGTTGCTGGTTACGCGCCAGTAGTAGCGCGTCGCAATTTCGAGGTTGAGGACCTTCTCGGCATGGCTGAACACGGCGCCGCCGTTCGCGGCGGCTCCGCTTTTCTCCTTGTCGCCATACCGTCCCGTAGCCTCGTCCGGCTTGTCGTTCCGGAATACCATCACGTGAGCATTGGAAAGATCGGCGTTCTTTGAAATCGCCAACTCCCATGGGCCTTTTTCGCCGTCCGTCGCAAGCCATTCGAAGACAATCTCCCTCGGCCGGCGCCAGCCTTTGGCGTTGCGCAGGCTTTTGCCGTCAGGTCCGTGGGACGCAATCGCGGCTGCGCGCGCAGCCATCGTTTCGTTCGTTGCTACCGTGCGCAGACAGTCCGGCGCCAGTTCAACGACGGCATTTTCAGCAGGCGACATCAACTTCAGCGCGGCGATAAGAAATATAGCGTTCATGAAAATATTATATCATTTTTAGCCGCATCACACGTCGCCGAAAGGCGGGGGATTGCCAGCGTCTTTACCCACTTGCGGAGGATGGGCAGATTATGGTACAATTCGCACCGTGAACGCCACATTCCAGGGCATTGTGCCTTATGCGGCTCAGGCGTTTAGCTTTCGCCATTCCGTAGGGGAGACGCCTGTTTCCTGGCGGAAGAACTTCCACAAGGCGTTTGCCGCCTTGAAGCCGCAGAAGTTGGCGATCGCGGAAACGTCCAATGACGAATTCTTGAGCAGTTCCTTTGCCTTGTCGAGCCGCACGGCCTGTATCTCGTCGAGCATGGAGCGCCCGGCAATCTGGCGGAAGCGTATCTCCGCCATGCGCCGCGAGCACTTGAAGGCAGCGACGACTTCGGAGGACGAGATGCCCTCGCATGCGCGTCGCCTGATCAGCTCCATCGCCGCAGTCGCCTCTGGATCGTAG
>CACYQU010000019.1 GCA_902776615.1 uncultured bacterium | reverse complement strand
CATGCGGATCGCGGCGTGCGGGCAGATGATGGAGCACTGTCCGCACTGGATGCACACGGACGGATCCCACTGCGGGATGAACGCCGCCACGTTGCGCTTCTCCCACTGCGTGGTGGCGGTCGGCCACGTGCCGTCGTCCGGGATGGCGGAGACGGGCAGCTCGTTGCCCTTCTGCGCGATCATCTTCGCCGTGACCTTCTTGATGAACTCGGGTGCCTCGGCGGCGACGATCGGCGGCATCTTGAGCTGGCCGGCGGGGGCGGACGGGTAGTTGACCTCCTCGATGGCGGCCGATGCCGCCTCGATGCACTTCCAGTTCATCTCGACGACTTCCTGGCCCTTCTTGGAGTACGCCTTCTCGGCGTAGTCCTTCAGCACCTGGATCGGGTCGAGCTCGGTGCCGTCGGCCTTCGCGAGCTTGATGCCGGAGAGCTTGAAGAACGCGGTCTGCAGCACGGTGTTCGTGCGCGTGCCCATGCCGTTCTCAAGGGCGATCTTCGCCGCGTTGATCACGTAGAACTTGAGTTTCTTGTCGATGATCGCCTGCTCGACCTCGTCGGGCATGTGGTCCCAGATCTCGGCCGCCGTGTAGGGCGAGGCGAGGAGGAACACGGAACCCGGCTTCGCGGCCTTGAGCATGTCGTACTTCTCGAGGTACGGGAAGCAGTGGCACGCGGTGAAGTCGGCCGAGTTGATGAAGTACGGCGAGCGGATCATGTCCGAGCCGAAGCGGAGGTGCGAGATCGTCACGCCGCCGGACTTCTTGGAGTCGTACTCGAAGTAGCCCTGCGCGAAGTTCTGACGCCGCCGGACTTCTTGGAGTCGTACTCGAAGTAGCCCTGCGCGAAGTTCTCGGTGTAGTTGCCGATGATCTTGATGGAGTTCTTGTTCGCGCCGACCGTGCCGTCCGCGCCAAGGCCCCAGAACATGCACTCCTTGCGATCGCCCTTCGGAACGACGAAGCCGTCGTCGCCGAGGATGTAGCGGCCGGTGAGGTCGTCGACGATGCCGACGACGAACTTGTCCATGGGCTTCTCCTTAGCCATGTTCGCGTACACGTTCGCGCACATCTGCGGAGTGAAGTCCTTCGAACCGATGCCGTAACGGCCAGCGAGGATCTTCGGATACTTGAACGAAACAACGCCATCCTGCAGGCCCTGGCCGATAGCGGCCGCGACATCGAGGTAGAGCGGATCGCCGATTGCGCCAGGCTCCTTCACGCGGTCGAGAACCGTGACGACCTTGACGGTCGCGGGAAGCGCCTTCACGAAGTCGACCATCGAGAACGGACGGTACAGGTGAACCTTGAGAAGACCGACCTTCTTGCCATCCTTGACGAGCGCGTCGACGGTCTCGTGCAGCGTGTCGCAGCCCGAGCCCATCGCGACAACGACGTACTCGGCGTCAGCGGCGCCGACATAGTCGTAAAGCTTGTACGCACGGCCCGTGAGCTTGGCGAGGCGATCCATATACTCCTGTACGATCGCCGGCGTCGCATCGTAGAACTTGTTGCAGACCTCGCGCAGCTGGAAGGTGACGTCGGGGTTCGACGCCGTGCCGCGCATGGTCGGGTGCTCAGGATCGAGAGCGCGCTTGCGGAAATCTTCGACATACTCCTCGTCGATCATCTGGCGAATCGTTTCCTGCGGGATCTCCTCGATCTTCTGAACCTCGTGCGAGGTACGGAAGCCGTCGAAGAAGTGAAGGAACGGAACCTTCGACTTGAGCGTAGCCGCGTGCGCGACCATCGCCATATCGTGCGCTTCCTGCACGCTGTTCGACGCGAGCATCGCGAAACCGGTCTGACGGCACGCCATAACGTCGCCCTGGTCGCCAAAGATGCAGAGCGAGTTGGAGGCGAGCGAACGGGCCGAAACGTGGAACACGGTCGGGGCGAGTTCGCCGGCGATCTTGTACATGTTCGGGATCATCAGAAGGAGGCCCTGCGACGCGGTGAACGTCGTCGTGAGCGAGCCTGTCGTAAGCGAACCGTGCACAGCGCCGGCGGCGCCGCCCTCGGATTCCATCTCAACGATCGAGGGAATCGAACCCCAGATGTTGGTCTTGCACATCGAGGCCAGCTCGTCGCAAGTCTCCGCCATCGGCGACGACGGGGTGATCGGGTATATCGCGGCCACTTCTGAGCACGCGAAAGCGATTTGGGCAGCGGCCGTGTTGCCGTCCACCATTATCTTTTTAGCCATGTTCCTTTACTCTTTCCTTTTGTGGAGTGAAATTCTTGGTCTGTAAGCGGGTAATATACCATATTCGGGCGGTCGTGTGAAGCGTTTAGGCAAAGCTAACAAAAGCGCCTGCCGATCCACTCTTCGGTGCGGCATACGGTTTCAAACACCGCCTCGACCGTGTCGCACGGCGCTTTATCAAGCCCTTCAAGGCAGTTTTCCACCACGCGCGGTATGTCGGAGAAGCCTATTTTGCCCTGGACGAACGCGTTTACGGCCCATTCGTCCGCCGCCGCGAGAACGGCCGGCGCGCATCCCCCGGCCCTGATCGCCTCCTTCGCGAGCCTCAAACACGGAAAGCGGACAGGATCCGGTCGGCGGAAGGTCAACGCCCCTATCTCGGCGAGATCGAGTCTCGCCCGTTCGGCCGGAAGCCTCTCCGGCCAAGACAGTGCATACTGTATCGCTACGCGCATGTCCGGCGGGGAGAGCTGCGCGAGCGTCGCGCCGTCGGAAAACGTCACGAGCGAATGCACGATCGATTCGGGGTGCACAACCACGTCGATGCGGTCGGCCGGCACGTCAAATATCCATCGCGCCTCAAGCACCTCGAACCCCTTGTTCATCATCGTGGCCGAGTCGATCGTTACTTTCGGGCCCATTTTCCAGCGAGGATGGTTGAGCGCCTGCTCGACGGTCACGGACGAAAGATCCGCAGGTCCATCCAGAAAAGGACCGCCCGAAGCGGTAAGCGTAAGCCTGTCCACCTGCCGACATCCGCCGGCGAGGCACTGGAAGATCGCGCTGTGCTCGCTGTCGACGGGAAGCATTCTGACGTCGCGCGCCTGCGCCGCGCGCGTCACCACTTCCCCTGCCATTACGAGAACCTCTTTCGTCGCCAGCGCGACATCCATGCCCTTCTCGATTGCCGCCATGGTCGGCGCCAGACCTGAAAGACCTACTGTGGCCACTAGGCATATATCGGCATCATTCTCCCCGACAGCCCTTGTCGCAGCATCGTCCCCAACATACGCTCTCGCGCCAAACTCCTTGGCAAGGGCCTCGCATTTTTCCTTGGATCTCAGCGCGGTCAGAGCCACAGCCTCGAAATCGTCGGGATGCGTGCGCACGACATCGAGCGCATTCAGCCCGATGGATCCTGTAGCGCCAAGGACAATTATCTTCTTACGTCTGTTCATTCGCGGGTTTATTATACCACATTCGGTTGACTTTCGCCGCATACTCTGATAGACTGACTTCAAATGAACATGCTTTCTCAGACAGCAGCCACCATCGCGCCTTATCTCTCGTGGATGGCGCTCATGGTGCTTCTACCCGCCACAGCAACGTGCTATGCCGTACGGTCTGCCGCAACCGCTGTATTCCTGGCGATATTCGCTGTTGCGTGCCGGGCACGCCCGTCGCGTGAAGCCGTAATGCGCGCACTTCCGTCCGGCGTGGCGGTGGGGCTCGCGGTTTTCGCGCTCTGGGTAGCGCCAGAGCGGTTCGACATCTACCGCAGGTTTTTCATAGTCGGTTCCGGCGAGACCGCTGGCGCGGCGTCGCCTTACGACCCTGCGGTGTGCGGCTGGGCGCTTACGATCGCGCGCCTCGCCGGAAGCGCATTCGTGATCGCGCCGGCAGAAGAACTTTTCTTCAGGAACTTTCTCTACAGATGGCTGCAGAAAGGCGGCGATTGGACATCCTCCTGCCTGCGCCGGTTCGACTTGAGCGCGTTTCTGTGGACAACCGCGCTTTTCGCCCTTGAGCACGACCGCTATCTCGCTGGCGCCATGGCCGGCGCAGCATATGGCGCGCTTGCGATACGCAAGGGGCTAGGCGCCGCGATAGTTGCGCACGTCACGACAAACCTCGTGCTCGCGGTTTATGTCATAGCGCGCAGCGAATGGGCGTTCTGGTAGGACGCCTCCGCCATATATCGGACATCACTGGCCGCTGCCGGATACTTCGCCGTCGTACTTGCTACGGAATTCAGGGTCTCGCCTGAACGGTATGTAGTGCTTGATGTCGAACATCGACGGGTCCTTTGGCTTGCGCATCAAAGGATCCTTGGCCTGTTCTTCGAGGGGGCGCATATCAAGGGACTCCAGCCCTTCCATGTTCTTCTCGGGCCTGTCGCCCGGCTCAAGCTTCTGTTCCTTGACATACTGGCGGCCGAGAACGGCGTTCTTGGGCAGCCCGGCATCCTGGCGCATCTCCTTCGGATCAACCAGACCAACAGTGACGAAAACGAGTATCTCGCGCTGTTCCTTGACGCGCACCTTCGAACCGAATAGCTTGGGGCCTATCCAAGGCAGGGTCCTGAGCCACGGTATGCCGCTATCCTGCTGGGTCTCGACCGTGCGGGAAAGCCCGCCTATTACCGCCGTAGTGCCGCTCGCCATGTTGAATTCCGTCACAAGGCGCTGCACCTTTATGATCGGATACTTCGACGCGTATGAGGCTTCGGCGGTGCCATCGCTGTCGGCTGTTACAAAACCGCCGACACCATGATTCACATCCAAGTCGCTGATTGTCGGCACGATTGTCACGTTTATCAATCCGTTCGTGCCGATGCGCGGCACGACATCAAGCTGAATGCCCCAACTGAAGAACGCCTCTCTCGCGAACATGAATTTGTCTTCGCCGGGAATTGCCATCATCTGCATGGCGAGGTCGAGGGACTCGGCGTTTCCGTTCAGAGTGCGCTTGGCCGAGACGAGCACGTTCGGATACTTCGTTGTCATGTCGACGGTCGCCTTTTTGCCGGACGACACGATGATCTTCGGATTGGAGAACACCTTCGCATCCTCGGACGATTCCAGCGCGCGAAGCGTAAGCGACATCTCGCTGAAGCTCAAAGTGCCGTTGAAATAGTTGACGTCGCCGTCGCGCCCGGAACCGCCGTTGACCATATATGTGTTGGACTCCGTCTTGCCGATGATCGAGCGCGAGTAGTTCTGCACGCCTTCCCCGACGCGCGTAGACTGAACTCCGCCCGAGAGCCCCGCCGAGCCGGACATGCCATTGAGCATGGACCAGTCGATGCCGAGCTTGTGCGACGCCGTGTTGCCAAGCTCTACGAATCTGGCCTCGATATACACCTGGCTGGCCTCGCGGTCGACCTCGGCCACAACCTGCTCGCAGGCTTCGAGTATCCTTTTGGGCGCGGTGACCATCACGGCGTTCGCTTCAGGAAACGACGACGCTATGCGCGCAATCTTCCAGTTCGTGCCGAAGTCGCCGCTCCATGTCATGTTGAACCGTTCGGCGACCTCCTCGGCGTTGGCGTGCGAAAGCCTGAATATCCGCGTCGAGATGCGGCGGCGATCCATCTCGGCCTCGGTCTTGGCCTCTGCCTCGGCGCGCTCCTGCGCGGCCGCCGCAAGACGGGCCTCCTCTTGCGCACGCGCCATCGCCACCGCCGTGGCATCGACAACCGCCGGGCGCACATCCTCCACCAGCGGATCGGCGGGGATCATCTCCACCGCAGGCGTATCAGGAACAGACGACGGCTGCGCCACATCGTCAGACAGTGTCCCTTGTTGCTGCAGAACCTCCTGCGCGGCAGACTGAAACACCAACGCGGCAGCAACCGCGGCTACCGCGCAACGCGGCACGAATGACATGCGGAATTCCATAGGTCACCTCTTGAATATGAAGAACTTGCGGACAATGTAATTGATGCAGAAAGAAACGAGAATCTCGATTGCGACGGCCATCGACGTCATAAGCCCGAAGCCGTCGATGAGCAGCTTCATCACAAAAAGCGCGACAAGCGTCGCAAAGGCTGCGACGCCAAAAAACATTCCGAATTCCACGTACCACAGGAACCGGCCGGGACGGAACACGAACGCACGGTTCATCAACCAGCAGAACACGTTCGCGATGAAGAATCCGACAGCGGTCGCCTCGGCCGCGATCGTGCCGCGCGAGGCGTACCACGGCTCCGCGCCGGTGAATTCGGTGGACGGCAGGGCGAGGAACTTCACGGCCCAGTCGTCCGCCCCAAGGCATTTCATGCATGTGGACGCGAGCATATAGAACACGACCGTCTGCACGCACGTCGCCATAACGCCGACGAGCCCGTATTTGGCAAATTGCCAAAACGGGCCCGAATCGTACGACAGTATCTTTTTGAGAGTCACTTACATTCCGCCGCGACCGCGAAGCGATCCGTGAGACAGGAAGCCATCGTACTTGCGCACGAGAAGGTGCGACTCCATTATGCGCAGAGTGTCGAGCGCGACACCCACGATGATGAGCAGCGAAGTGCCGCCGAAGAACGAAGCGATCGCCCACGGAACCTGAATCCAGCCCATGAGGAGCATAGGCACGAGAGCCACGACGAGCAAGCCGGTTCCGCCGATGAGCGTGATCTTGGTCATGACATCATCGAGATATTCTGCAGTCGCGCGGCCCGGACGGATGCCAGGAACATACGAACCATCCTTCTTGAGGTTCTCGGAGATGTCGATCGCGTTGAACTGCGTAGCCACCCAGAAGAACGCGAAGAACATGATGAGCACCGCATAAACCACCATATGCAGGGCGGTTGGATTGGCGAGCGCCTCGGCGAAGCGGTAGAGCTTGCCGCTGAATCCGGCAGACGTGGCGTCGGAAATCTTCATGAGCATCGCCGAAGGAATCTGGATGAGCGGCTGCGCGAAGATGATTGGCATGACGCCCGTGTAGTTCACCCTGAGCGGCATGAACGTCTGCTGCATTCCGTAGGTGTTGCCGCCCGAGACGGAACGGCGAGTGGAGTGAATCGGCACCTTCCTCACGCCTTGGGTAAGCATGACCGTACCCATCACGACCAGGAGGAAGAATATCACGAGTATCGGAAGCTCGGCGATGGGCGCCGAGGCCTGTACGCCGCCAAGGCCGAAATAGCGCTCCCACGCGCTTATGAGCGCCTGGGGAAGACGCGAGGTGATGTTGATCATGATGATCAGCGACGCGCCGTTGCCGATACCGAAAGTCGTAATCTGGTCGGCGAGCCACATCACAAAGAGCGCGGCGGACGTCATGCCGATAACCGTCATGAGCTGGAATCCGATACCGGGGTTGACGACAATCTCCACTCCGGCGAACGCAGGCCCGAGCGCGCCCGGGTGGCTGAGCATTGTCGCAATTCCCCAGGACTGCACGATGCAGAGCACAATCGTAAGCCAACGGGTGATCTGCGCGAGCTGCTGACGGCCGGACTCGCCTTCCTTCTTGAGCTTTTCGAGAGACGGTATGACCGAACTCAGAAGCTGTATTACGATCTGCGCCGAGATGTAAGGCCAAATCGACAGAAAGCCGATTGCGCACTGACCGAGCGCGCCGCCCGTAAAGACGTCGAACCAGTCGAGCAGACCGCCACCGCTTGCAGATTGGCGCGCAGTCTCTATGACCTGCTGCAAGGCACGCCAATCTACGCCGGGCGTCGGAATCTGCGACACCAGACGGCACACGAACACGAGCCCGAGCGTGACCAATATTTTCTTGCGCAGCTCCGGGATACGGAACGCGTTAGAGAAACCCTTCATCATTGACATTTCAACCTTCTCCTCTTTTGGGAAATTTTGTCATAGTATACCAAAACCCCCCTCGGCTTTCAAGTCCACCCCGCAAATAACGGACCTATCTCCGATTTTTGACCAGTTAGGCCACGATTCCGAGGAGGTCTTTGAGTGCCGCAATCTGCTCGCCGTTGCCCATTGTGTAAAGCACATCGCCGACGCGGAACTCCGTTTCTGGACCTATATTCCTTATCATCTCGCCACCGCGCTCCACCGACACGACCGACGCGCCGGTCTTCGCTCGGATGTTGAGCGAAACGACCGTACCCCCGATCGCGGGCGAGGCCATGTCGATCGTGAGTTTGTGCACCATCCCCTGCGGAAGTTTGAACGTGAGCATCGCGCCGAGCTTCTCGCGGCGCTCGTCGGCCGTAACCGCCTCGTCAAACCTCGTAACGGCGCGGCGTCCTGCCTTTTGGAACGACTTCCACCCGAAAACGGCAGCGGCCAGAAGCACTACATTGATGAACCAACGCGCCCACGATTCGTCCGGCGTGAGGTTCACGTTTATCATCACCACCTCGCAGAAGAAGAGCACCACCACCGCGATCTGGACCGAAAACGTCGTCATGTGCCTCACGGCCTGCTGCCAACGGCTTTCGCCCACGCCGACGAGCACCACCGAAAGAGCGTTGCCGAGCGTTCGCGCAATGTGGACCGCCGGCGCGAGAAGAGACACGATGACGAGGTTCGCGGCGAGGCAGAAGACGATTTTCTTGTATTCGTCGAATACCTGCGAGAAGTTGGACCAGTCCCGGCCGTTCAATATGGAAAAGACGAGCGCGATCGCAAAGTTCATCACAGCTATCACGCCGAGCTGCACGAGACACACCCTCACAATGCGGTGCAACCGCGCTTCGCGGCGGTCGCCGTTGTACTTGGCCAGAAGCGCGCGGTACGCCTGAAGCGCCGACTTCACGCGCGCGGGCGTTTTGGCCTCGGCCCATTCGCCAACGCGCTCCGAACATTTTATGAGAAGCGGATTGAGAAGCGTCGTGACGAGCGAAACGGCGACGACGATATTGTACATGGGACTTTGCACGTCGCCCGTGACCGTGACATAAAGCATGCCGACGAGAAACGCAAACTCGCCTATCTGCGCAAGCCCCATCCCCATCTGCACGGCGGTCTTCATGCTCTCGCCGCCGACCAAGGCGCCAACGGCGCAGTTCAGGAACTTGCCGACGACAACCACAACCGACACGACGAGAACGGCAGGCCAGTTGGCAAGACACGCCGACGGGTCGAGAAGCAGGCCGATGGACACGAAAAAGACTGCCGCGAACATCGACTTTAGAGGCTCTGCCAGTTCGGCAAGCCGGTGGCGCACATCGCTCGCGCCGCCGAGAAATCCCACCACGAACGCACCAAGCGCAAGCGAGAAGTCGAACTTGAACGCCACCCACGACACAAAAAAGCAAAGCCCCAGTATCGCCAGCAGCAGAGCCTCGTCGTCATGGGATTTGGAAACGGACTTCAACAAGCGCGGAACCATGACAAACCCCGCGACAATGGAAACGAGGAAAAACACGAAAAGCCCGCCGAGCGATGCGCCTGCATCCACCACCGACAGTTCGCCGCTCTGCGCCACGCCAGTCACAAGCGCGAGTATGCCGACCGTTATTATATCCTCGCATACAGACGTTCCAAGCGCGTACTTCACAAACGGCCTGTCGCCCCAGCGCATCTCGTCTATCACTTTCGCGAGCATGGTTGTCGCCGAGTCGCATATCGCCGCACCGAGGAAGAGCGAGGGGACCGTTCCCCATCCGAAGACATGCCGCCCGACGGTATAGCCGAGCCATGTCATCATAAGAGTATCGATGATGGCTGCGGGCGCGGCGACGCCGCGTATGCGCTTCATCTGAGAGGTCGAGAAGCCCAGGCCCATGGTGAACATGAGGAACACCACCCCGAGCTGACCGATAGTCCTTACAGACTGTTCGTCGGCCAGCAGCCCCCCGCCCCAGCTGTACTTGCCGATCATTACGCCGGCAAAAATGTAGCCCGCCACCTTCGGCCAGCCAAGCTTGGCGAAGATGACGGACACCAGGCCTGCTACGGCCATCAGCAGCGCGAGATCCTGAAAAAAGGCGCTCTCGCTCATCCGCCGATCCTTTTAAGTTTACTTTGTAACCTTGCGCCCCTGCACGCCGGCGGCGTTGGCCGCGTTGGCCTTGGCCTTCTCGCGCGGACGCAGCGCGCGGACGGCCTCGCCGGCCTTCCACATTTCGCTGTCGTGCATTTCCTGCAGCTTCTTGGCCATGAACTCCTTGTAGTCGGCGCGACCGGTGTCGCGAATGACCTCGCGGGCCTCCTGCATCTTTTTGGTAGAGGCGTAGAGACGCTTGAAGACAGGCTCAGTGGCCTTGCGGAAGAGCGGGCGCCACTTGAGCGCGCCGTGCTGGGCCGTCTGCGAGCAGTTGGAGTACATCCAATCCATGCCGTTCTCGTCCACGAGGCGGGCGAGCGACTGCGTGAGCTCTTCGCACGTTTCATTGAAAGCCTCGCTCGGGCTGTGGCCGTTTGCGCGGAGGGTGTAGTACTGGGCCTCCATCACGCCGCAGAGCGCACCCATCAGAATTCCGCGCTCGCCGACGAGATCGCTCGTAACCTCCTTCTCGAACGTGGTCGGGAAGAGATATCCGGAGCCGATCGCGATACCGATTGCGAGAGTAAGATCCATCGCCTTGCCGGTTGCATCGCGCGCGACGGCGAAGGAGCTGTTGATGCCCGCGCCATTGAGAAAGTTGCGGCGGACGTTTGTGCCCGACCCCTTGGGCGCGACCATGATTACATCGACGCCGATTCCGGGCTTCACGCCGGTAAGCTTGTTGTAGACATACGCGAAGCCGTGGCTGAAGTAGAGGGCCTTGCCGGCCGAGACGTACTTCTCGATCTTCTTCCAAACCTCGCCGACCGAACCGTCGGACGTAAGGAGCATGATGATGTCGCCTTTTTCCGCAGCCTCCTCGATGGAGAAGAGCGTCTTGCCGGGAACCCATCCATCCTTGAGCGCACGGCCCCAGCTGGAATTTGGCCCCTTGCCCTTGCGCTGGCCGACAATGACGTTGATGCCGTTGTCGCGCATGTTGAGCGCCTGCGCCGGACCTTGTATTCCGTAGCCTAGCACTGCGACAGTCTTGTTCTTGAGAATCTGCTGAGCCTTCTTGAGCGGGAACTCCTTGCGGGTCACCACATTTTCTACGACATTGCCGAACTTGATCTTCATTTGTTTTTTCCTTTGTCTATCGCTTTGCGATATTTTCGGATATTATACCATAACTCCTTATCTGCCATCAAGTGGCTATTGGCCCCGCATTCTTGTCGGTGAAAACCCGGGCCAATGGCGCTTATGCCGGCCCGCCGCCAGATGTGAGCGCCTCAAGTTCTGTAGCGGCAGACTCCCATTCGGCCGTGTAGCGGTCAATCTCGAATTGGAGCGTCCGCACCTTGCGGTTCGCCTCCTCGAAGTTCGTGTCCGGCCGCGGGTTGAACAATTCCTCCGACGCGGCGTCAAGCGCGGCCTGCAGCTCGTCAACCTTCTTTTCGGCTTTCTCCACGCGCTGCTTGAGCTCCTTGAGCTTCGGCGCGATCTTCGCGCGCTCGGCCGCGCGCTGCTGGCGAAGTTCCTTGGATGTCGGCGCGCGCTGAACCGTGACCGCAGACTCTACGTTCTGCTTCTTCGCGGACGCGGCCGCACCTCTCCCCTCCTCGCGCTTTTCGCAGTAATAGTCATAGCCGCCGGGGAACTGCCTCAGCCCCTCGTGGGTTATTTCAAGAACGCTGGTCGCCACCGCCCTGACAAAGTCTATGTCATGGGATACGAGCAGAATCGTTCCCTTGTACTTCTGGAGCGCCTCTTGCAAAAGGCGGCGCCCGTCGAGATCGAGGTGGGTGGTCGGTTCGTCCAGAAGCAGAAAGTTCGGCGCGCTCAGAAACAGCCGCAGAAACGCAAGGCGTATCTTCTCGCCACCAGAAAGCACGCCTGCCGGCTTCTCTACGTCGTTCTCGTCGAAGCCGAACGCGCCAAGCTGATTGCGAAAGTTCTTTTCCGGTCCGCCGCCGTGCGCATCCCACGCGTTCTTCGCGTTTCGATACACGCTCACGTCCGGCGGAATCGTCTCTGCGAACTCCTGGCTCAGATAGCCGGGGACGACATTGTGGCCCAGAACCGCCTTTCCGCCGGTCGGCTCGCGCGTGCCGGCGATGATGCGCATGAGCGTAGTCTTGCCGAGACCGTTGTATCCGATGAGCGCCACCTTGTCTCCGCGCGCGATATTGAAGGATATCCCGTCCAGAACCTTCTTCCGCCCGTCGTATGAGAACTCCAGGTTTTCGCAGCGGAACATCTCGATTCCGCTCGGCGGCGGCTCTGCCAGGCGCAGCCTGCCCGATTGCGTATAGCGCTTTGGCAGAACGATCCGTTCCTCGTCGATCTTGTCGATGAGTTTCTGACGGCTCTGCGCCTGCGCGGCCTTCGTGGCCTGGGCGCGGAAGCGGTCGACGAATCGCTGAAGCTGCTCGCGGTGGTGGTCTTGATTCTCCTTCGCGGCCTTGAGATGCTCGTAGCGGACTTCCCGCTCGCGCATGTACCAGTCGAGATTGCCCTCGTAGCGCGTCGCGGTTCCTGCATCCACCTCGACGATTATGCTTGTAAGCGTCCGCAGAAGGTAGCGGTCGTGCGAGATGAGCATCAACGTGCCATCGTAGGCCTTGAGAAACTTCTGCAGCCAATCCACGGCAGGAAGATCAAGGTAGTTCGACGGCTCGTCCAGAAGGAGAAGGTCCGGCTTGGAGGCGAGAACACGCGACAGCTCGGCCCTCATGCGCCATCCGCCGGAGAACGACCTGAACGGCTTCGCGAACTCTTCGGTCGAAAAGCCAAGACCGCCGAGAGCAACCTTCACACGCGTCTCTATGTCATATCCGCCAAGATGTTCGAACGCGGTCTGCAACTCGCCGTAGCGCTTCATCTTCTGCGGATCTGCGAGGTCCGCCTCCAGTTCGCGCATCTCGGCTTCCATCTCGGCGAGACCAGGCACGCCGCGCACGGAATATTCGAGCAACGTTTCATCGTCGCTGTCAGGCTCGGGGTTCTGGCGCGTCCAGCCGATTCGCGGATTGTTCTCGATTATCAGCTCGCCGGAATCGGTGGACATCTCGCCGAGCACTATCTTGAAGAGCGTGGACTTGCCGCTGCCGTTCGGACCTACGACGCCCACGCGGTCGCCTTTGTTCACACGGAAGGTGACGTCCGTCAGAACGTCCTGATGCCCATAGTGTACGCTTATGTTTCTGAAGTCCAGCATTTATGTCACCGTCGCCATGTAGTCTTGTATTGAGGCGGTTTCTGTCTGCCGCCGTAGCCGCCACGCGAACCGCCGCCGTGGCCATAGCCGCCATAGCCACCGTAGCCGCCATAGCCACCGTAGCGCCCATAGGCGTCAGGATAGCTCTGCACGCACCTCACGTTCAAAAGCCGTTCTGGAATCTCCTTGACGAATATCGAGCCGTCGAGCGGAATCATGCCTCCGTCTGGCATCTTGCGTATCTGCGGCACGAACATGTAAAGCCGGTCTTTCGCGCGCGTCACGACGACATAGAAAAGGCGACGTTCCTCGTCGATGCGGCCTTCCTCCACGGCTTTCGAGCTCGGGAACATTCCTTCTGCGAGCCATGGCACGATGACGACGGGCCACTCCATGCCTTTCGCCTGGTGAATCGTCGAAAGCGTGACGCGATCAAGATTCGGATCGTTTCGGCGAACATCGAGATTGGTCATGAGCGCAACCTCGGCGAGGAACTGCGTCAGCCTTTCGCGCCCGCCGCCGTCCGCACCTGCGTCTTCGCCTGCAATCTGCGCGGCGATTTCCTTCACGTCGTCAAGGCGGTCGGAGGCGTCCTTCTCCTCGTATTCGCGGCTCAAGTGATCTTCGTAGAAGAGGTCGCAGAAATCCTCCACCAGCTCGCCGGTCTCGTCCGTGTCGAGGTGGTCGTTCGCACACTCGAAGCATTTCGCAAGCTGCGGCCAGACAGCCTTGGCCTTTGCCGGAAGCATCGCGCCAAGCGCATCGCGGTCTTCGCGGCGGGAGCCGTCGAACCGGCCCGCCAGCTTGCCCCAGCAACCGCGCGCACCCTTCTCGCCGACGCCGGGCAGAAGCTGCACGAGGCGCATGAACGAGAGCTCGTCGGCAGGATTCAACACGAGCCTCAGATATGCGATCACGTCCTTCGCGTGCACCTGCTCGAACACGCCTATTCCGCTCGTAATCCTAAAGGGAACGCCCATTCGCGCAAGGGTCATCTGAATATCGATCGACTGGTAGTGTCCACGGTAAAGAACTGCTATGTCGGAATAGCGGTAGCCGTAGCCGTGGACCTCGTTCACAAGCTTGTACAACTCGTTCGCCTGGGCGCGCCCGTCGTAAACGCGGTAGAGCCACGGCTTGTCGCCGTTGGAATCCCTGAACGGACGCAGCATCTTCTCGAACTGCCCTGGCGCGTCTTTCATGACGACGTTCGCGACGTCCAGCACGCCGGGTACGCTGCGGTAGTTGCGCTCGAGCTTCACGACCTTGCATCCCTGCCAGCGGTTGGGAAACTCCATGATGTTCTCAATCTGCGCGCCGCGCCAAGTGTAAATGCACTGGAAGTCGTCGCCAACCGCCATGATGTTGCGGTGGCGCGCCGCAAGTATGTCGGTGAACTCGGCCTGCAAGCCGTTCGTATCTTGGTATTCGTCGACAAGGACATGCAGAAAGTGCTCCTGCAGCATCTCGCGCACGCGGTCGCTCTCCTTGAGCAGTCTGAGGCCGTTCACGAGAAGGTCGTCGAAGTCCATCGCGTTCAGCTCCAGCTTGCGCGCAGCGTAAGTTGAGGCGATCTTCTCGATCTCCTCTGGTTCGAAGCCTGCCGCCTTTAGCTGCCAACGCCCTGCCACCTGCAACACAGGCATGCACTCGTTGGCCGCCTCGGAAATCATCTTCGCGACGACCTCCTTCTTCGGGAAATCCTTCGGGTTGGCGACAGTGGACTTGATGATGTCGCCTATCAGCTTCTTCTGGTCGTCGTCGTCGATTATCTGAAAGCCCGGCTGATAGCCAATGGCATTGCCGTATCGTCTAAGCAAACGTGCGCAAATGGAGTGGAACGTGCCAGACCATATCATCGACGCATCGGGCCCCACGACCTTCTCCGCGCGTTCGAGCATTTCGCGTGCGGCCCTGTTGGTGAACGTGAGAAGCAGTATGCGGCTTGGATCAACCCCTTGCTCGACAAGATATGCGACGCGATGCACGAGCGTGCGCGTCTTGCCGGTTCCCGCGGCAGCGAGCACGAGAAGCGGCCCGTCGCCTGCAGTTGCGGCTGCGCACTGCTCTGGATTGAGAAGCTGAGAGAAGTCTGTCATGAGCGTTTAATTATATCAAAATCTCCACATATATGCCGCCGCGGCCCAGTGCCAAGCGTCACCGCGACTTGCGCGGCAGAAGACGGTTCGCCAATTCGTTGACGCGCCACGGCAAAACCGACAGCAGCCACGCCGACAGTCTCATCTGCCAAGGAAAGGCTATCAGCCCCCTATTGCGGTCAACGCCGCGAAGGATTGTCTCGGCCGCCTGGTCGGCCTCTAGGAAAAACGGCATCGGGCACGTATTCGCGTCGGTTATGCGGCTTCGAACGAACCCCGGGCAGACGACATTCACCTTCACTCCGCTCCTTGCGTACATGCTCCGCAGAGACAGTCCCCACGATTTGACGCACGCTTTCGTCGCGGCGTAGCTGGGGCATGCCCCGAGAGGTCCATACCCGGCGATGCTCGCCGTTATCACTATTTGCCGATTGCCGCCATCGCTTGCGCCGCGCCTGCGGAAGATTTCCAGCGCAGGCAGAACCGTGTTCACGCAACCGCCGACGTTTGTCGCGAAGGTTGCGCGAACGTTGCGCTCCGTCTCCTCGCCTGTGGACACGCCCGCGTTTGCGAACACGCGATCAAGAGGCGCATTGGAATCGCATCGCTCGATCCAGCTGCGCACAGCGTATTCGTCTGTCACATCCACGATCTCTGCGCGCACCTCGCCACCGCCTTGTGCGGACAGCGCGGCTCGGCACCGCTCTGCCACAAGCCCAAGACGATGTCCATCGCGTCCGCAAAGAAACAGCGTGTCGCCGCGTTTTGCGCACGCGACGGCCAGCGCTTCGCCTATTCCGGAACTTGCCCCGGTTATCAGCGTGTTCACAGGCAAAGAGCCTCAGTAGTTCTGCGGCTCGACCTGGAAATACGCCTTCGGGTGGGCGCACACCGGGCAGAGTTCGGGAGCCTTTTCGCCCTCGATGATTGCGCCGCAGTTGCGGCACTGCCAACGATTCTTGCCGATCTTCACCCACACTTCGCCAGTCTCAATGTTCTTGGCGAGCTTGCGATAGCGCTCTTCGTGGTGCTGCTCGATCTCGGCGACCTTTGCGAACAGCACCGCGAGCCTGTCGAAGCCCTCCGCCTTGGCCTCTTCGGAGAAGCGCTTGTACATGCCGGTCCACTCCTCGTGTTCGCCTGCGGCGGCTGCGAGGAGGTTTGCAGGTGTGTCGCCGATTCCGCCAAGCTCCTTGAACCATATCTTGGCGTGCTCCTTCTCGTTCAGAGCCGTCTCCTGGAAAATGGCCGCGATCTGCTCGTAGCCATCCTTCTTCGCGCGCGACGCGAAGTAGTCGTATTTGTTGCGCGCCTGCGATTCGCCGGCGAACGCCGTCAAAAGATTTTGTTCGGTCTTTGAACCCTTGAGTTCCATGGCTGATCTCCTGTTGTTGGTTGTTCTACTTGTTTTTTGCGGTAACATTATACCAAATCCGTCTGGCACATGCCTACGGATTCCAGAGGGGCGAGCTTATCCCGAATTTGCCGTGCACCGCCGTTGCTGGACCGCCTCGCCTTGCGCCGCGTCAGCGGTTGAATGCGCGGACGACTTCGCGGTCGTCGAAAGGATGCTTTACGCCGGCGATCTCCTGGGTGGTCTCGTGGCCTTTGCCGCAGACCAGCACAACATCGCCGCTCTGCGCCCCCCTAAGCGCAAGATGTATCGCCTTGCGACGGTCGGGTTCGACCTCGATCCCAGAACGTTCGTCGATGCCGGAAAGTATGTTCTCGATGATTTTCATCGGGTCTTCGCTGCGCGGGTTGTCGCTCGTGACGACGACCCTGTCGGCGAGGCGCGCGCACGCCTCTCCCATCAGAGGTCGCTTCATCGGGTCGCGGTCGCCGCCTGCGCCGAATACGACCCAGAGCTGTCCTTTGGTGAAGCCGCGAGCGGCGCGGAGCACCTTTTCGAGTCCGTCGGGCGTGTGCGCAAAGTCCACATACACCTTGGCGTCCGAACCGCACGGCACGTATTCGAGCCGTCCCCAGCGCGGAACGAGCGTTGGCACGATGCGCTGTATATCGTCGCGCGATACGCCTGCGGCCTCGGCAAGCGCGGCGGCGACGAGCACATTGGATTGATTGTAGTCGCCGACGAGCCGAAGCCCGGAAAGATCGAAGGCGGGCGCTGCGCGAGTGACCGGAATCGCATTCAAGTCCAGCCGGGAGACCTTGGCCAGCATTTCGCGTCCGTATCCGCCGTCAAGACATACCACATAAGGCGCGCCAGGCGAAGTCTCGGCGATCCGCCGGGCGAAGTCGAGCTTCACGTCGAAATACGCCTCCATGGTCTTGTGGTAGTCAAGATGGTCCTCCGAAAGATTCGTGAACGCGCCGCCGCAGAAGGTCGAAACCGTTCCGAACCCGACGCGGTTCTGGTGGATCGCATGGCTCGAGACCTCCATCACGCAGTCTTTCGCGCCGGCGGACTCCATCTCGGCGTAGATCTCCTGCAGCTGCTTGAGGGGAGGCGTTGTATAGCCTGTATGAAATCTGCGGCGGAGGGTGTTGACTTCAACCGTCGTTATGTAGGCGGACTTGAGAAACTCGGCCAGCACCCACGCCGTGGTGGTCTTGCCGTTGGTGCCTGTTACGCCCCAAAGCCTCATCAGTCCCGCACGCCCTTCCATTCCGCAAAGCGCTTCGCGGCCAGCGCTTTGTATTTCGCGCCGACGCCTCCGTTCACGAATGGATCTATGGAGATTCCGCCGCGCGCGGCGAACTTGCCGTAAACCTCCATGTACTTCGGCTTGAGAAGCTTCACCAGATCGTCGTATATCACATTCACGACGTCTTCATGGAAATCGCCGTGATTGCGGAAACCGAACAGATAGAGCTTGAGGCTTTTGGACTCCACAAGCTTCTTTGCCGGTATGTACCTTATCGTCAGCGTGGCGAAATCGGGCTGGCCCGTCTTGGGGCAGAGGGTTGTGAACTCCGGCGCGGTAAAAGCGACCCAGTAGTCGCGCTCGGGGTGGCGGTTCCCGAAAGAATCGAGAATCGACGGATCGTAGTCGCCGGGCGCGGCGACAGTCGCGCCGAGCGCTTTGAGGGATGAAAGATCTGTTCTCGACTTTGCCACTACTCTACGCCTTCACGACAGGAATCCACTCCACATGCCGGGTCTGCTCGTCGATGGTTATTATGTCGTGCTCGATAAGAGCCTTTATCGTCTTCTCAGGCTCGGCAATGGCGAACTGAGGCGACTTGAGAACGTTCGAAAGCTTGTTGAACGAGCGGGGCTTCATCGACCGCAGGCGCGAAATCTGATCCTCGTCTAGTTCAAGCGGCGTTTTGCGCGCAGCGCGGCGGCGAGGCGTCTTGCGTTCGCCTTCCGTGGCAGGAACGCCCGGTGCCGCTGGTTTTGTTTTCGTCTTGCGAACACGCTTGGGCTTCGCGGCGCCCGCCGCGGCCTCAGCCTCCTTGGCCTTGGTCTCGTTGAACGCGGCAACAGCCGCGACACCCGCTGCCGCGGCGGCCTCGGAAACCTGCGGCATGTCCGGCGACTCGAACACCGGCGGCTCGATGTTCTCGGACTCTTTAGGCTCCGGCTGCTGCGCAACCGGCTGCTCGCGTTCGACACTCGCTTCCTCGACAGGCTCCTCGGCAACGGCGCTCAGCGCGTCAGTCGTCGGCACGGGCACGATTGCAACCGCGCCCTGGGCTTTCTCGATCATCGGAAGAATCTTTTCGACATTCTCCGAAACCTCGTAGTCCAGCCCATCGCCGACGGGCACTACTATCGAGCCGCCTCCCCTGACAGACTCCACCGTAACGATGAAGTTGGCGTTCAGCCAAACCGGCGAACCGTCCTTTTTTGTAAGCTTTACGAACATCTTTGCGAAACTGCCTCAAACGTCACTCGCCATACACGCAGTCGAACGCATCGCTGATCATGTCGACGGCATCCTCAAGGTCGTCCTCGCCAAGCGTCAGCGGCGGCAGAAAACGGACCACGTTCGGCCCGGCCGTGAGGGCGAGAATGCTCTGGCCCTGCAAAGCCTCGACTATTTCCTTCGCGTCGCCATCGACGACGAGGCCGACCATAAGCCCCTTGCCGCGCACTTCGAGAAGCTTGTCGTACTTGTCGACAAGCCCCTGCAGCGCCTCGCGGAAAAGCGTACCTATCTTCTCGACGTTCTCAAGAAGCTTCTCCTCGGTTATGACGTCGATCACCGCCAGGGCGGCCGCCGCCGCGACGGGGTTGCCTCCGAACGTGGAAGCGTGCGAAGAGACGGTGAACACATCTGCGAACTTCTCGTTCGAAACGAGCGCTCCCATGGGGATTCCGTCGGCAAGCGCCTTTGCCAGCGTAAAGAGATCGGGCTTGACGTCATACCCCTGCCATGCGAACCATGTACCCGTGCGGCCCATGCCGCACTGCACCTCGTCGCAGATCATGAGCAGGTTCTTCTCGTCGCAGAGAGCACGAACGCCCTTCATGAACTCCTCGGTCGCGGGCGTCACGCCGCCTTCGCCCTGGACCGCCTCCAGCATGATGGCGACCGTCTTGTCGCCAACTGCGGCTTTGACGCTCTCGATGTCGTTGAAGTCGGCGTATGTGAAGCCTACCGGCAGGGGATCGTAGCCTTCCTGGCACCACGCCTGCCCTGTCGCGGCGAGTGTCGCGAGCGTGCGGCCGTGGAAGCCCTGGCGCATCGTCACGATCTCGTAGCGGCCGCCGTTCTGCGAACCCCACCGGCGTGCGAGCTTGATCGCCGCCTCGTTCGCCTCCGCGCCGGAATTGCAGAAGAACACCTTGCCGCCAAGGCCCGAAAGCTCGACGAGCTTCTGCGCGAGAAGCGTGGCCGGAGTGTTGACGAAGAGGTTCGAGCAGTGTGTCATCGCGCCAACCTGCTCGCGAATCGCCTCGACGACGCGCGGATTGCAGTGGCCGACGTTGTGGACGGCTATGCCGCTCGTGAAATCGTAGTAGACGCGGTTGTCGACATCGCGCACCGTAACGCCGGTTCCGCTCGCCAGCGCAAGAGATGGCGCGTATGTCGGCATTACCTTCGACTTGTAGAGCTCGATGATTTCCTGTGTGTTGTTGCTCATTCCGTTATCTCCGTTCCCACGCCTTCACGCGTGAATATCTCAAGAAGCAGCGAGTGCGCCATTCTGCCGTCGACGAGGTGCACCTTGCGCACCCCGGCGCGTATCGCGTCGGCGCAGCTTTCGATTTTCGGGAGCATCCCCCCCGAAAGGACTCCATCCTCCTTCAATGCAGCAATGTCGTCAAGCCTGAGGGTGGAGAACAGGGTTGACGGATCCTCCGGATCGCGGAGCAGGCCCGGCACGTCTGAAACGAGCGCGAATTTGCGCACCTTCAGCGCCTTTGCCAGCGCGGCGGCGGCGAAATCGGCATTGACGTTGTACAGATGCTGATCTGGCTCGCCTGTGCCAAGCGGCGTGACGACGGGCACGATTCCGGCATCAAGCATCTCGCACACCGCGCGCTTGTCGACGCGCGTCACGCGCCCTACATAGCCGCGGTCCGGCTCGATTATGCGCTCGGCCGAAAAAATCCAGTTGCCGTGAAGCGGCCTCGCGTTCGCGCCACGTTCCTGGAGACGGCGCACGAGATCGGGATTCACCGTATTGTTGAGCGTCTTGCGGACGATTTCCATCGTCTCTTCGTCCGTCACCCGCTGGCCTTCGACGAAGCGCGGCTCGTGGCCGCTCTCCTTGATTGCGCGGGAGATGGCCTTGCCGCCGCCATGGACGATAACCACCTTTATCCCGACCGCATTCATAAGGGCTATGTCGCCCATCAAGGAGTCGAGGTTTTCCTCGACCTCCATGACGGACCCTCCAAGCTTCAGAAGGACCACCGATCCCTTGAAGTCCTGTATGTAAGGCAGCGCCTCCATGAGGACCGCTGCCTTGGACATAGCTGTTTCGAGCCTGTGCATAGCTCCGCTGCGCAACCCTACTTTATGAATATGGACTTTTCGCGGCGGCAGAGCTGAATCGCCACGCCCCACGGATCGCGCAGAATTGCCATATGAAACGCCGGGTTCTCGAGATTCAGCTGCTCGAGCGTAGCCCCGGCCGCCACGAGGCGATCGACATCGGCCTTTACGTCGTCGGATACGAACGCCACATGGAGAGTCATGGAATTCATGGCCTTGTAGTCCGGCGCGGCAGGCGTCTCGCCTGTGCGGTAGATCTCAAGGCCCGACTCGCCGGAGTCGTCCATGAGAAAGCCCGGATTGGACGAAACGCGCATTCCGAGATTCTTGCACCACCACGCCTTGAACGCCTCGGCGTCAGGCACGTCAATCGCTACGTGTTCGATCTTCATGGCTATCAGCCTTCCGCCTCCAGCGCGGCATCGACCTCGTCGGTCGTCTCCATGTTGTTGTAGACGTCCTGAACGTCCTCAAGATCCTCGAGCATGTCGATAAACTTCTGGAGCGCCTTCGCCGTTGCGACATCGCTCACGGGAGTCGTCATGTTGGGAACGAGCCCGACGGACGAGTTCTCCTCGTCGACGGCGATGCCGGCGGTCTTGATGCCTTCGAGAACGGTCGTGAAGTCGTTCGGCTGGCACTTCACCGTGAAGCCGCCGTCCTCGACGACGACATCCTCGGCGCCCACCTCGAGAGCGACCTCGGTAACCTTATCCTCGTCGACGCCCTCCTTCGCAGGAATCATGATCTGCCCCATGCGGTCGAAAAGACGCGACGCGCTGCCCTGCTTGGCAAACTCGAGGCCGTTCTTCTTGAAGACGTTGCCGACCTCGGCCGCGGCGCGGTTCTTGTTGTCGGTAAGAACGTTGACGACGAACGCGACGCCGCCCTTGATGCCCTCGTACTGCGCATCGACGAGCGCCGCGGACTCGAGCTCGCCCGTGCCCTTCTTGATCGCGCGGTCGATGTTGTCGTTAGGCATCTGCGCCGCCTTCGCCTTGGCGATCAGCGTGCGGAGCGTGGGATTGTTATCGGGATTGCCGCCCTTCGCCTTGACGACGATGGTGATCTCCTTGCCGAGCTTGGAGAATATCTTACCTTTCTTGGCGTCTGCCGCGCCCTTCGCGCGCTTGATTGTCGCCCAGTGGCTGTGACCTGACATGATATGTTTCCTTTCGAGTGATGTTGAGAATGTTGCGGTGAAATAACGAGAGAATGGCTGCTCAGCGCACAGGCGGCGGAGCCTCCTTGTGACGGTAGGTTATGCGACCCTTGCCGAGATCGTACGGCGATATCTCTACGGTAACAGTGTCGCCGATTGCAATTTTGATGAAGAACTTCCGCATCTTGCCGGAGATGTGGGCGAGCACCTCGTGCCCATTTTCAAGCCTCACCTTGTACATGGTGGCAGGCAGAACCTTAGTGACCACGCCGGTCACTTCAATCGCCTGATCTTCTTCTTTCGCCATTCGTTTAACCTTTTTTGTCCGTAAAACTGGGATAGTATATCATATTGCACTGCAACGGCGCAACTGGAGATGTTTAATTCCGGGGCTGAAACAAAAGCAAACCCCCGCTCTTCAGGACGGGGGCTTGCTTTGTATTGCGTGAGCGGCTTGAAGCCGCGCACAGCGCCTTACTTGGCGAATGTATAGACATCGACCTTCTTGTAGGCCGTGTGCAGCAGGTGATGGGCCTTCTCGCCGCCCTGCGCACCCGTCTTGCCGCCGAGGAAGTCCTTGTAAAGGGCCGTGACCTCGGGGTTGAGGTGCGACATGCGCAGAGTGCACTTCTCGTCATCCGTGTAGAGACCGGCCGTGCGCTTGGCGCGGACTTCGTCCGTCGCGAGGCAGGGCTGGCCGCCGCCGCCGATGCATCCGCCGCGGCACGCCATGACTTCGATGAAGTCGAAGCGCGGCTTGACGCCGTTCTGGCGGTCTTCGCGGATCATGTCGAGCACCTTCTCGACATTGCCCATCTGGTGCGCGACGGCGATGTTGACCTTCGTGCCCTTGATGTCGATGGTGGCGGTCTTGACACCTTCCATTCCGCGCACTTCCTTGAAGTCGATGCTCGGGGGCTGGGCCTCGCCGGTGATGAGGCAGTAGGCCGTGCGGAGCGCGGCCTCCATGACGCCGCCGGTGACGCCGAAGATCGTGCCGGCGCCGGTGTATGCGCCGAGCAGCTTGTCTGCGGGCTCTTCAGGCAGCGACGCGAAGTCGATGCCCGCCGCCTTGATCATGCGGGCGAGCTCGCGGGTCGTGAGGACCACGTCGGTATCCTGGAAGCCGGTCGAGTTCATGTGCTCGTCGCGGATGATCTCGTGCTTCTTCGCCGTGCAGGGCATGATCGAAGTCACGTGGACCTTCGCGGGATCGACCCCGTTCTTCTCGGGCCAGTAGCTCTTGGCGAGAGCGGAGAGCATCTGCTGGGGCGACTTGGCGGTCGAGAAGTTCTCGGTGAAATCGGGTGCGTATTTCTCCATCCAGTCGGTCCAGGCCGGGCAGCAGCTGGTGAGCAGCGGCAACTGTCCGCCCTCGGTGAAGCGCTTGATGAACTCGGTGCCTTCCTCCATGATCGTGACGTCGGCCGAGAAGTTCGTGTCGAACACCTGATTGAAGCCGAGACGGCGCAGCGCGGCGTAGATCTTGCCGGTCGTGAGCGAGCCGGGGGCCATGCCGAACGCCTCGCCGAGCGCGACGCGCACGGCCGGGGCGATCTGCACGAGGCAGACCTTCTCGGGATCCTGCAAAGCGGCCCAGACCTTCTTCGTCTCGTCGTTCTCGTAGATCGCGCCCACGGGACAGTGCGCAGAGCACTGGCCGCACTTGATGCAGGGCGACTCGGCGAGCTTGACGCCGGCGGCGGGGGCCATCACTGTCTTCTCGCCGCGGCCGATGAACTCGAGCGCCCAGACGTTCTGCATCTCCTGGCACACCTCGGCGCAGCGGCCGCACTTGATGCACTTGTCGGAGTTGAGCACGATCGACGGCGTGGAGTTGTCGATGTCGCGGTGGATGACCTCGCGCGGGAACGGAATGTCGCGGATGCCGAAATCGGCGGCGATATTCTGAAGTTCGCAGCTGCCGGAACGCGGGCACTGCAGGCAGTCCTGCGGATGGTTCGCGAGAATGAGCTCGAGAACGGTGCGGCGAACCTGCACGATGTCAGGGTCGTGGGTGATGATCTTCATGCCTTCGGTCGCCTCGGTGCAGCACGCGCGGAGGAGCTTCGGGCTCGGGACAAACTTGCCGGGCTCGGTGCGCGAAGGCACGAGCTGACGCACGACGCAGATGCCGCAGCTGGCGCCGGGCTTGAGGTCGGGGTGGTAGCAGAGCGTCGGAATCTTGATGTTCGCGGCGCGAGCGGCGACGAGGAGGTTGGAGCCTTTCGGGACTTCGACCGCAACGCCGTTGACTTCGAGTTTAACCATATCCATATTGAAAGTTCCTTTCCTCTCTTAGCCGTGGCTGATCGCGCCGAACTTGCATGTCGCCTCGCACGCGCCGCACTTGACGCACTTCGCGGGGTTGATTGCGTGAGGCTGCTTGACGCTGCCCGTGATCGCGCCGGCGGGGCACTTGCGGGCGCACATCGTGCAGCCCTTGCACTTCGCGGCGTCGATCGTGTACTGTACGAGCTTCGAGCACTTGCCCGAGCGGCACTTCTTTTCCTTGATGTGCTCCATGTATTCGTCCATGAAGTACTGGAGGGTCGAGCGCACGGGGTTGGAAGCCGTCTGGCCGAGACCGCAGAGCGATGCCTTGTTCATGGCGTCGCAGATGGCCTTCATGTCGGCGATGTCCTGCTCGGTGCCGCGGCCGTCGGAGATCTTCTTGAGGTAGTTGAGGAGCTTGCGTCCGCCGATGCGGCAGGGCGCGCACTTGCCGCAGCTCTCGTCGACCGTGAAGTCGAGGTAGAACTTGGCGATGTCGACGACGCAGTCGGTCTCGTCCATGACAATAAGGCCGCCGGAGCCCATGATCGAGCCGATCTTCGCGAGCGACTCGTAGTCGATCGGGGTGTCGAGGAACTGGGGCGGGATGATGCCGCCGGAAGGTCCGCCGGTCTGCGCGGCCTTGAACTGGTGGCCGCCGCGGATTCCGCCGCCGATGTCGAAGATGATTTCGCGGAGCGTCGTGCCCATCGGAACCTCGATGAGGCCCGAGTTGTTCACCTTGCCCGTAAGAGCGAAGACCTTGGTGCCCTTCGTGGTCGCGGTGCCGATCTTGTTGAACCAGTCCGCGCCCTTGTTGATGATGACGGGGATGTTCGCGAGAGTCTCGACGTTGTTGATGACCGTCGGGCGACCCCACAGGCCCTTCACGGCCGGGAACGGAGGACGGGGCTTGGGCATGCCGCGGTTGCCTTCGATGGACTGGAGAAGCGCCGTCTCCTCGCCGCAGACGAACGCGCCCGCGCCGAAGCGAAGCTCGATCTCGAAATCGAAGCCGCTGCCGAGGATGTCCTTGCCGAGAAGGCCGAGCTCGGAGGCCTGCTTGATGGCGACCTGGAGGCGGTGGATCGCGAGCGGGTATTCCGCGCGGATGTAGATGAAGCCCTTCGAAGCGCCGATCGCGTAGCCGGCGATGATCATGGCCTCGAGAATGGAGTGGGGGTCGCCCTCGAGGGTGGAGCGGTCCATGTACGCGCCGGGGTCGCCCTCGTCGGCGTTGCAGACCATGTACTTCTGGCCCTTGGGCTGCTGCTGGGCGAACTTCCACTTCATTCCTGTCGGGAAGCCCGCGCCGCCGCGCCCGCGAAGGCCGGATTTCAGCATCTCCTCGACGACCTGCTCGGGCGTCATCTCGAAGAGCACCTTCTCGATCGCCTTGTAGCCGTCGCGCGCAATGTAGTCCTCGATCTTCTCGGGGTCGATCACGCCGCAGTTCCTGAGAACGATGCGGTACTGCTTCTGGTAGAAGGGAATGTTCGCCTCGGCGACGAGCTTCTTCGCCTGCTCGGGGTCGTAGCAGAGGCGCTGGACGACGCGGCCCTTCACGAGGTGCTCCGCGACGATCTCCTTCACGTCCTCGGGCTTCACCTGAACGTAGAACGTGCCCTGCGGAAGAATCTTGACGATCGGGCCCTGTTCGCAGAAGCCGAGGCAGCCCGTGGTTACGACCTGAACGGTCGTATCGAGGTTCTGAGCCTTGAGCTCGTTGTGGAACGCTTCGACGATCTTGTCGCCGCCGCCAGAGAAGCAGGCGGTGCCGCCGCAGATCAAGACATAAGATTGATAAGCCATTTTGTCTCCTTGAAATGTTCAGTGGCGTCAGCCGTTCTTGATGATGTCGATCGAAGGACGGTCGCAGATCTTCGAATCGATCAGCTGGTGGCCGACGATGTGCTTTTCGACGATGTCCTTCGCGGTCGCGGCGTCTACGTGGCCGTAGATCACTGCAGGCATTCCGGGAACGACGACCTCGACCGTCGGCTCGGAGTGGCACAGGCCCATGCAGCCCGTCTGGCGGATCAGCACGTTGGTGATGCCCTTCTCCGTGAGCGTGTCGATGAGGGTGGTGAAGGTCTCCTTCGCGCCGGCGGCTATGCCGCACGTACCCATGCCGACGATGACCTGCACGTCCTTGTTGGAGTTGTCGCGCATCTCCATCGCCTTCTGCTTGTCGCCGCGCATTTTGCGCAGATCGTCCAATGTAAGCTTTGCCATGTTACTGTCTCCTTGGATTTGAGATTTACGTTGTCCGAGCCTCAGCCGCGCGCGCGGTACTGCTCGATGATCCTCGAAACATCCTTCGTCTCGAGCTTGCCGTGGACCTCGCCGTTGACGACGGCCACAGGCGCAAGACCGCAGCAGCCGAGGCAGCGCACCGCCTCCACCGTGAACATGCCGTCGCCGGTCGTCGCGTTCAGCCCGACGCCGAGCTGCTTCTCGAACTCCTTTATGAGATCGTCGCCGCCGCGCAGGTAGCACGCCGTGCCGAGGCAGACCTGCACAATGTACTTGCCGGCCTTCTGCAGCTTGAAGAAGTTGTAGAACGTGACGACGCCGTATATCTTGGCAAGCGGCACTTCGAGCATCTGCGATATCTCTATTGCAATGTTGCGGGGAATGTATCCGTATGTCTGCTGCACCTGGTGCAGCACCATTATGAGGTTCCCCGGCTTGGATTTCCAGTCGGAGACGAACGCCTTAAGCTCAGGCGTCATCGTTTCGAGTTGTTCGCTCACGAGTTTTCTCCCTTGATCTTTGGTGAATGGTTGTAGGCATTATAGCAAAACCGGGGATGAATGGCAATGTGTTAGACGCGTCTAATTAGTCGCCGCCTGAAGCCGCCTGTCATATCGGCTTCACTTTGAACGGAACGTCGGCCTCGACGACCTCCGTCCCGACGCCGGCGAGCCCGCGCGCTTCGGGCTTCGCGACATCGCCCCAGCTCCTGACGCACGGCCCTTCGACCCCCTCTACGGAAACGCCGTCTAGCACGAGCGACTCCAGATGCGCCGCCCTGATGAACTCTTTTTGCGGCGCCTTGAACGCTACGCGGCAGTCCTTGAGCGCGAGGGAACACGGCGCCTCCCCGTCGCCGTATGCGCATAGGCTCAGCCCAAGCCCCGTCGCCACGACGTTCTCGAAGCGAATGCCGCGCAGCGGACGGTTCTTCTGCCAGACCTCGTTGCCGGAGAAGTTGTAGTGCAGAAAGCGCTCCGCATTCTCGACGCTCACGTTCCGGATGGTGATTTCGCCGGGATCGTGCCGCACCTTTATCGTGAAGTCGGAATAATACGTGAAAAGCGAAAGCATCGTGCGCCACCCCGCCCCCGGAATGCCGTGCGAACCCGATATGCGGTCGGCTTTCGGCAGAGAATTGCGGATCGGGTATTCCGCCGGACCCCACGCGCGGCAGTTTTCGACCAGCACGCGCCTTCCGCCGAAGCGGAACGCGCTGCACGCCGTGTTGAACGAGCACCCGCCTACCGCGACATCTTCATTGTCGAACCCGGCCACGCAGTCGTCGCCGGTTTTCATGAGGCAATCCCGTATCTCCACGCGGTCGCAGCTCGAGAAATGTATGCCGTCGTGTCCCCCGAGTATCGTGAGGTTTTCGAAGCGCAAGCCGGCGCTGCGCCACACATTATGCGCCCAGTTGCCGGTATTTCGTATGGTGTAGCCCTTGAATACGCAGTTGGTGGAGTCGTGAACCGAAATACCGTGAACGCCGCGGAAATGCTCTTCGCCGATCGGATCGTAGCTGTCGCAACCGTCTATCGCGGACCCCTCCTCGCCGATTATGCTCACATTTCGCGCGCAAAGCACGCGTATTATGGCGTTGTTCCAACGGCTCGCGGCCTTGAGAATGTGGTCGTTCGTCTTGCGGAGCTTGGGCGTAACCCAAACAACCCCGGGCGCGAAGAAATCCTGCGGCACAGGCTCTATCTCGTCGCGGGAAAGCATATCATACGCATCGCAGTCGCGCGTTCCCTTCAAAAGCGCTCCGCTCTTGAGCAAAAGCGTCGTATTGCTTCTGAGACGCAACCCGCCCACTGCGTAAACGCCCTTTTCGAGGGCAACCGTCCCGCCGCCTGCAAGATAGCACTCGTCAAACGCCTTTTGCAGCATCTGGGTCGCATCGCCCTCAACAGGGCCAAGCGTCAAATCGAACGGCTCGGCAAACGCCACCGCCGAGAAAAAACAAGCCCCGACAGAGACTATTGCCTTGATGGTATGCTTCATTGTTTTTTTTCCTTTCGTGCCGCACCCGCAAACAAACTATCGCATAGTCTAGCAAAACCCCTCGCCACCGTCAAACCCGCGCCACCCGGCACCCACCCCCGCTCAAAGAGCGGCGTTGTCGCAGAGCTGGGCCGCAAGGTCGTTCATGGCGAGACAGTTGCGGCGAAAGGCATGCGCGGCGGCGGGATTGCGCTTCATGTCGAGCGAGGTAATCGCAGGCGTGCCGCGAAAGCACGAAAGTATCAAAAGCCTGCCTGCGGCGATTTCGCGGCTGTCTTCTGCCGATGGGTCGTAGCGCGGCGGCAATTCGCAGGGCAAAAGCTTGATGAATCTCGCGCGCGGCTCGGCCTTCAGACGGCGCAGCGCCTCCACCTCGCCGGGCGAGATAAACCCCGAAACCGGTATCATGCCGCGCCGCGCCTTCTCGACGATTCCGGCAATCGCCTCCTCATGCTCGGCGACGCTCTTCTTCAGCGTAAGCCTCACATGAAAGAGAAACGGCGAGCCCAAGAGCGGCAGCGCCCCAATGCCGTCGAAGAGGCGCGGCGCAAACCGGGCGAGACGCCGCGACTTTATGGCGCGGTGGCAAATGAAGCGATCGGGATGGCTGCTCTTCCACAGCGCTCGCGCCGGGTTCAGCTTTATGTAATGGCGAATGGCCTTGAGTTGGCGCGAATCAAACGACAGCTCGATATAGCAGTCGCGAGCGAAAACTACGGAACGAACAGGGACTCGCGCCCCCGCGCCCCCCGATTCGCCGCCTTTTCGCTCGCCAAAGCGCAGTTTCGACTCGGTTTGCAGCGGTTTGCCGACAGTCGCCTCGACTGCGAGCAAAATGCGCCGCGCCATCATATCGGCGAGCAGCTCGTGGGCGGCGCTTGCGCTAGCCGGGGGTTCGGGGGCGCTAGCCCCCGTCCGTTCCGCCCCCTCTTGCGCCATGGCGTCGGCCAGCGGCTCGGGGGCGGCGCTTGCGCAAGCCAGGGGTTCGGGGGCGCAAGCCCCCGTCCGTTCCGCCCCCTCTTGCGCCATTTCAATGGCGTCGGCGAGGCGATGCGCGATGAATAGCGGCGCAATCGCCCTATCGCGATCGTAATTGGCGATGAGCAAAAAGTGGATATGGTCGGGCATTATCACATAATTGCTTATCGTTACCGCCGGCCAAACGCGGTGAACCGCCAGCAACGCCGCCGCCACAAACTCGCCAAGCCGCGTCAATTCTGGGCGATCAACCCCCGGCGCAAGGCGCGAAAGCACCGCTCGCCGCTCTGCGACGGCCAAGGTTATGAAGAAGAACTGCCGCCCGTGTTTGGAATACTCAAGTTTCACCAAGCGGTATTATACCATAATCGCGCCAGGCTGTTTCCTGCCACTCGAAAAACCAGGGCCTGTCCCCGGTTTTCCTCAACGGCAACCACCGCTATTCGCCTGGCGTGGGGATTGTGCGAAGGCCGAGGCGGCGGAGCGCGTCGTTTTTCTGCTCCCATATCTCTTCGGTGGCTTCCTTCTCCAGCTCGCGGCGGGTGCGCTCGTAAATCTGCACCTCTTGCAGCGTGCGCTCGTTGAGCCGCCGCCAGAACGAGCGCGGCGATCCGTTGCCGTTCGCCAGATACTCCCGCATTTCCGCGCGTATGCCGTTCACGATCTGCTTGAGCTCTTTCTCTTCGCGGCTGTCGCTCTCGCCCAGCGCCAAATCCTTTTCCGCCGCAAGCTCCCCCTCGGCGTATGCGGAGAACACACCCAACTGCGCCTGCGTGAGCCGGCGCGGGTCGGCGCCCTTTGCGCACATCAATTTGCCGGGCTGCGCAAAAATCGCGAGCAGCCGGTCGCCCTCGCGCACGAACACTGACGCGAAATCGCCGCGCTCGAACGCGCTCACAACCGCAGGGTCGCCGTAAATCTGGTGGCGCGGCGCGGATAATTCCGGGTTGGACGCCGTCGCCGCCCCGGTTCGCTCGCCACCAAGGTACGCGAGGCCTCCCGCCACAATCGCCGCCAGCGCCACCAGCGCGGCCACGACCCGCTTCTTCACGCCCCTTACCTCGCCGTTCGCCTTCGACCCGTCGGCCGCGACTACCTTTATCGGCCGGATGCCCCGTCCGCGAAGCACCTCGAACACCTCGTCGCGGCTTCCGGCTTCGAGCGAATCCTCATGCCGAACGCCATCGCTCGCCTTATATGCGAAGGAATATTTCACTTCTCCTGCTTCTTGGTCTCGGGCTTGATTTTCAGCGGCTCGGTGGGCATGGCGTGAACCTTGTCCCAAATCGCCTGCTGGAACTCATTCGTCGGCGCAGGAGCCCACCCTTCTTGCACGGCCTTTATATAAGGGATTCTTTTCCTATGCGTTATTCCATATTCAGGGAGAGCATTGAACACAACGCCCAAAGTATCAAATGGAATCCAAACGTTTATGGCCTTGTCAAGATCGGAAGCCTTCGTCATTGGACGCATAATAGAACTCTTTTGCGAGCTCAATCCTCCGCCAAAAACCGCCGCCAGCACTCGGTTGAATTCTTTAGCAGTCCTTTTGGCTAGTATGTCGCTAGTAGCACCATCCTGCAGTTTTGCCACGTTCACCACTCCCCATGTTTCCTCAAGGCTTACTAGACTGATGGGAAGCGATGGTGCGTCGATTATGAATATGCCTGCAGTCCCATTGCGAGTTGTCAATTCTCGCCTCGCAGTCTCAACGGAAAACGTGCCCTCAACCACATCTACCTTGGTTTGAAGGTTTTTTCTCGCAAGTGCGATGGTGTTGGTTAAGGTCTCCATTGTCACAAGATGTTGGCAATTGACGACCAGAATAGACCCCTTTGCCTCAATCTCGATCAATCCTCCTACTTTCTGCTGAATCAGCAACTCCCGTTCTTCAGGTGTCATCTTCGGAGCTGCACTCGCAACGATTGCAGCAAGAAGTGTAGTCGTGAAAAATATGGATTTCATTATTCGCTTCCTTTCTCGGACATTTCCTTTGAGAATCGTTCAATTAGTTTTTCGGGGACGACGACCTCTTTTATCCCCTTTTCTGCAAGCTCGGCGTTGATGCGCTGAAGATACAGATCGCATACTTCACGATCGGACTCAGTTCTGTACGCCTCAAAAACCATTCTACGCGCGGAATTATATTCGTGATGAGCTTCTGACAGCTGGTCTCGATAGTAGGTCAGGAAGCCTTCGACGTCGCCGCCTTCCTTGATGTACTTGACAAGTTCCTTCTTGGCTAGCGAGACGGTTTCTTTTGCATATTTAATGTTTTCGTTATCATCTTTTGATGTGGGATTGTCACTCAGGATGATCTCAGCGAGGTGCACTTCATCATATATCGATATTCTGGGGAATGGAGGCGGAGGGTCTCCAAGTCTCGTAGTGAATATCCAGCTCATTACTTGCTCAATCCCAGAACTAAATGCACGACCTTTGGGTGGTGTAGGATCATAGGTCATGTTTTTTGCTCGCTCATAGAGAAAATCTAGTTTTTCATCGGGAGTCATAGCGCGGAATCGGTCAATTTCACGCTGTCTATCGTCTTGCCTTGGTTTTTCCTCGCTGCTGATACGCTGAGATATGTTAGTTTGTGGTGTTACATCTTGAATTTTGCTGATCGCTTTAATGGGCTTTATCTCTCCTTCGTTCTCAGATGGTGTATGCTTTGTAACAAGGATGAAAAGAACAGCGGCAATTCCCAAAGCGACTATCAGGGCAAATTGTGTATAATGTAAAAGCTTGCGCTTAGACATCTGTGGATGCCCATTAGCAGGCGGACTCTTTTGATTCCAAGGCATGGGACGAATTCCCTTTGTTAAACTCGAAGCCCGCCCGATTTCTCGGACGGGCTTCATTGCTCATCTACTGTAGTGAGCGATTACGCACGACGGCGGCGGAGCGCAAGCCCGGCCATGCCGAGAAGCATCAGGAGACCCGATGTCGGCTCCGGAACAGCCTTCCAGTTGCTAGCGGTCTGCGTTCCGGTGTTGTTCGTGAACGCGAGGTTAGCCGCCTGGCCAGCAGCACCGGTAGCCTTAGTCGCTTCCGATGTGATGTAGGCATAGGTTGCCTTATTGATGGTGGAATCGTTGAAGATTACCAGGTAGCCAGTCCAGCTTTCGCTGTTGCCAGCCGAAGTGGTAATTGTATTCGACGCCATACCATTAGATGTTGTAGCAGAAGCAACACCATATGTGCTCACGAAGGCAGTCTTCTTTGCGTTCAAGTCTGCCGTCGCTTTGGATAGCGAGTAATCGCTCGAAGAGATGAAGTACACAAGATACCCCGTCGCCTTCGTTTCGGTGCTACCCTTCTCATAGATGTTGGCACCAGTCCACTTTACTGTAGCAGCCTGAGCGCAAACCGCTAACGCGATCGTCGCGACTGCAAGCATTAGTTTCTTCATTTTTTTGTTTCTCCTTGTTTTACTTTGCACATGACCCCATGCCATGCACATTGCAAATCGTTACTTCTTTACCGGGCAGGGCAGCTTGAAGTAAACGGTAGAGCCGCAGTCATTAGCAACGCAGACTGCTTCACCGGGTTCAAGCGTGAAGTCACCTTCTTCAATCGCCGTAAAGTCGATATTCCAACCACCGACATCAGGGCAATACCCATAAACATCAAGATAAGCACCAGTGTCGTCCATCTTCTGAACGCCGACTTCGTTGTAGAGGGTCGACATCACATCGCCATTTGAATCGACCACGCTAACCTGCGTCAGGTCAATCTTCACAGGCGTTGAATTACCCCAAAGGACAAAGCCCTGACCGACTTCATTCTTGTTCACAAGATCGACCTTGCCGGAAACCCTGAAGTAGACATCGGCACCAGAGTCGTTGGCTACGCAGATTGTTTCGCCGACCTTGAATGTGACATCGCCAGCTTCAATCGCCGCGAAATCGACATTCCAGCCACCGACATCAGGGCAATATCCATAAACATCGAGATAAGCACCAGTGTCGTCCATCTTCTGAACGCCGACTTCGTTGTAGAGCGACTCGTTTAGAGCACCAGTGGAATCGCAGATTTCGATTGTGGTCAGATCCAGTTCACCATTGACGCCATCAAAGGTAGGGGTGAACAGGGTGTACCCCGTCGGGACCTTGATGAGCTGATATCCTACGACATCGCTGCTCACGAGCGGATCGACCGCCTTAGCCTGAATCGCCACAGTGGCACAAAGTGCAGATATGGCAAGCATTGTTTTCTTGTTCATGTTCTTCCTCGCTTCTTCGACCACCCAGGGTCGATTTGGCATCTTCCGGAAACTACTTGTCGCCCGATCGTGCAATTCCCTGATTGCCTCGTCACGCTTCGACTTTCATCCCCTTCAGACATTTCGGATACCCGGATAGACACCTCGCCTATTCCTTCGTCCACCGCGTATATTACCAAATCTTTCGCGGACGCGCAAGGGGGTATGTGAATTTTTTTTGGGGCGCGCGAGGAGGGGCGAAAAGCGCGTTTCGTCCAGTGTTTTCAGGGGGTTCGTGCGCTTGGGAGGAAAGGTAGAGGGGAGAGAGGGAAAATTTTTTTGGTGCGAGGGGAGAGAGCGGCGCGCGAGGCGCGGCGCTTGCGCGCGAGGCGCGGCGCTTGCGCGCGAGGTGAAATTGCAAAACCCCCGAATATATCTCACGCCAAGTGCGCGAAGTGCGCGAAGTTATGTTTTTAGGGTTGCTTTGCGGGCTTAGCGCACTTTGCGTGAGA
>CACYQU010000018.1 GCA_902776615.1 uncultured bacterium | reverse complement strand
CTTTGCCGCCGCAAGATACTCATCCCAAGTGTCGTGAAGCACGACGTCGAGATGCGGCCAGTAGTCGAGACCTGCGCGGGCGACGTAGCGGTCGTCGAGCGCGAAGCCGAGGGGCTTTACGAGGTGAAGCGGCACGCCCAGCCCCACGCAGAGTCGGCCTATCGCCCCTGTATTGTGCGGGATTTCAGGACGCAGGAGGACGATTGAAAAGCAATGCTTCATAGTGGCTCGAACCGCTTCATCAGCTTCCCATCGCGCTCGATGGTCTCGAAGAACATCTTTGCGGGGCGCACCCACAAGCCTCCATCGCCGTAAAGGGCACGATACACAACCATCTCCTCCAGTGTCTCAGAGTCCTTGGCGAAACACTCAATGCGGTAATGTCCGCCCTTGAAGTGCCGGAACTCGCGCCCAATCAGACCTGTCTGTTCATCAGTCATCTATTCCTCCTGCGCCTGGTTTGCCGATTGCATACCGCCGGCGAATCGGGAAAACAATGTCGTTGTGGTTCAAAAACAATCAAAAAACCGCGTTGAGCCAGTTGACGACGTCGTCTTCGGTGTGATGCACCGTCACGCCCGTGCCCAAACGGCGTTCGATCTGGTTCGAGCCGCGAATCGCGAGTCCTTCCTTGACCGTCGCGGCAGGACACGCCTTGCGCACGTCCATGAAGTAGCGGCCAGCGCCTCCGCCTCCGTGCGTGCAGAACGGCACGACCGTCTTGCCCGCGAACGAATGCGTCTTGAAGAATTCCGCGACCGGCGGCGCGTACGTTCCGTACCAGATCGGCGAGCCTATAAACACCATGTCGTAGCTGTCGAGCGGGGGGACGGACTTTATCGCACGCGTCCCGCCGTTCTCCATGTCCTTCTCGGCGGCTTTGAGAGTGTCGCCGTAGGCGTCGGGATACGCCTCGACGGCTTCGATAGGAACAAGTTCGCCTCCCGTATGCCTGGCGATCCACTTCGCGACCGTCGCCGTGTTGCCGACCTTCGACTGGGAATAGTAGACAACCGCGACCTTCCCCGGGATTTTTGCCGTCAGCGCCACCGTCGCCTCCGTCGAGCGGCCCGCCAGCATTCGGCATCCCGCCACAACTGCAATCGCGGCAACGCCGGCGATGCCAAGTATGATCAACATGACTTTCATTTCATATCCTCCTGCCGAGATCGAAGGCTGCCTTCATGAACTTCGTCTTCTTCACGGCACCGGGCTCATAGACGCCTCCGGCCTTGAGGAAGCCCTTGATCTTCGCGCCCTCGAAGCAGTCGACGAAGCCCTGCAGAGGCGCCTTCACGATATCCCAGTCCATGTCCTCCGCCATCGTCGCGACGAGATAGTACGGCTTGCCGTTCGGTTCCGGCCATTTCGCTACACAGCGGTCGAAGAGCGCCTTGAGCTGCCCGGCGATAGAGAAGTAGTAGACGGGCGTGCCGAACACGACGGCGTCCGCCCTGCATATCTTCTCGACGATCGCGTTCGCGTCGTCCCCGATCACGCACTTCCCGAGTTTCTGGCAGGCGTAGCAGCCGGTGCAGAACCCGATCTTCTTGTCCTTGAGACGGATGACCTCGGCCTTGTTGCCCGCGGCCTTGACGCCCTTCGCGACTTCCTGGCAGAGCGCGTGGGAGTTGGAGTCCGGACGGAACGACGCCGAGATTATGAGCACGTTCTTTGTTTTCTTGACAGTCTTCTTTGCAGGCATTGTTTGACCTCCGTTGTTTCTTCGAACCGGTGCGTAGCCGCACGCCACCTTGATATTATATCATTTTCCCAATCCCATGGGCATACCGATCGCAGGGTTTGTTCCGCCGCAGGTGCGGCGGAGCGCAATTGCGCTTTGCCGTCTTTTGGTATAATGTATGCCAATCATCAACCTGGAAGGTTGGCAAGGAAAGGATTATCTGCGGAATGATTGGCATCGGTTCAATCGTCAACGCCGCCGCGATCGTCGCGGGCGGATTCATAGGGCTTGCCGTCGGTTCGCAACTATCCAAGCGCGTGCAGGCGACTTTGGTTTCCGGAATGGCCGTGGGCACCATGTTCATCGGCGCAGGGGCGACATTCTCCAAGATGCTGGCGGTCAGCGAAGGCGAGTCGCTTGAATCGCAGGGCGCGCTTATGCTCGTCATGTCCCTCGCCATTGGTGCCGTCGCCGGCGAAGCGATGGACATCGACGGCAGGCTGGAGAAGTTCGGCGCGTGGCTGCGGCGGATATCGCGCAACGACGGCGACACGAAGTTCCTCGACGGCTTTGTCACGGCATCGCTTACTTTCTGCATCGGCGCCATGGCGATTCTCGGCGCGCTGGAAGACGGACTCAGGGGCGATCCTTCGCTGCTCTATCTGAAGTCGGTTATGGACGGCATCTTCACCATCGCACTTACGGCCTCGCTTGGGAAGGGAGTAATCTTCTCCGCAATTCCAATTCTGCTGCTTCAAGGGTCTGTCACACTGGCATCCGGCCTGCTGCGGCCAGTAATGACGCCGGACGCGCTGGATGCCATTTCGCTCGTTGGAGGAGTGCTTATCTTTTGCGTGGGCTGGAACATACTCTGGAACGAAAAGAAGATTCGCGTAGCCAACCTGCTGCCGTCTTTGGTCGTCGCGACAGTCTGGACGCTGGCGAAAGCCTGACGCCTCTACGCGGAACGTCTGCGGCGGCGGACGAGCGTCTTCACCCGACCTCGCAGCATCGCAAGCATCGCAACCGCATAAACAGCCGCTCCGGCGGTGACAAGCGCCGCGAGAGAGAAGACTTGGTTCCAGCTCGCGACGAGCGGACGAATGGCAACGAGCGCGGCGGCCATCACAAGAGATGCAGCGAACATCGCCGCAACGGGTTTGGCGGCAGGGGCGAGGCCGAGGCACCCGTTCTTTCTGCGGGCGAACACGGCGAGCAGCGCGCAGCCTGCGGCGGCGCAGACCACCGTGGACGCGGCAAGGCCGACATGACGCCACTCCTCGGGCAGCAAAACCACCGCCGCTATGTTCAGCGTCGCGTTCATGACCACCGTGGCAAGCGAGACTCTGAGCGGAGTTTTCATGTCGTTCTGCGCCTGAAACCACGGCACAAGCGATTTTGTGAAGCCAAAGAAAGCAAGGCCAAGCGAATACACGGCGAGAGCGCGGGCGACGCGGGTTGTCGCTTCGGAACCGAACGCGCCGCCCTGGTAGATGACGCCCGTCACCTCTGGCGCAAGAACGAAAAGTCCGGCGGCGGCGGGCAACATCACGAACATCAGCGATTGCACCGACGACCTCATCGCGTCGCGCGCCCCTTCGATATCGCCTCTGGCGAACAGACCGGAAAACGTCGGCAGAAGCACCGTTCCGAACGCGACCCCCACTATGCCAAGCGGCAGATCCATCAAACGCTCGGCGTAGCCGATCACTCCAGCCGCCCAAGGGCTTGCGCAATAGGCGAGAATCTGATCGAGAAGATAGTTCAGCTGCACGGCGCCGGCGCCCAGCGCGGCAACGCCGAGATTGCGCCACACCAGGCGAACCTTCGGGTCGCGCCAGCCTTTGAACGACAGGCGCGGCGTAACACCCGCCACATGCATGCGCCACATCAGAAACGCCATCTGCAGGCCGCCGGCCGCAAGTATCGCAACCGCTACGCGGCGAATGCGCTGGTCGAGGCCCAGTTCGGGAAAGAACGAAAGCCAGCAGAGAACGCCTATCCAGCAGAGATTCAGAAGACACGGCATGAAACTCGACGCTCTGAAACGTCCGAGAGAATTCAAGACCCCCATGCCAAAAGCGGCGCCGCATATGAAGAGCATGTACGGCAGAAGAGTCCGCACGAGACCGACGGTGAGGGTGAAGCGTTCCACGTCTTCCACGCCCATGCTCTGGTGCATGCCCGCGAAAACGCCCAGCGCACCGAATGCCAACACAACGAACGCGCCCAGCATCAGGAGCACCATCGTCATCACGCTTCTGGCCAGACGCGCGGCTTGCTCGAGCGAGTCTGTTTCGACCGTCCCCTTGAACACAGGCACAAAGGCCGCCGTAAGCGCGCCCTCGCCGAACAGCTTGCGCGCCATGTTCGGTATGGCAAACGCCATCGTGAACGCGCTCTGCTCCACGCCCGCTCCTATCAGGCGCGACTGCATCATCTCGCGCACGAGACCAAGCACTCGCGAAAGCGCCGTGAATGCGCCGACCGTGAATGCGTTGCGCAGTATTCCACCCTTCCGCTTCACTGCTGCGACGGGCTCCTGAAGCATATGCGGTTTATGATCTGCGTGAAATTGTCGCCGCCGGAGAGTATCTCGATCGCAATCCTGAGATACAGACACTTTACGGGCGACGTCTCGAAGCGCGGGAATCGCACGGCGTCCTTTTCAGTGGTCACAAGCGCATCGGCGCCCATGTCTGCCGTACGGTTCAAGGCGTAGAGTATCTCGCTGGAATCGTAGCGGTGATGATCGGCGTAGCGCTCGCACCACACCACCTTCGCGCCCATGTGCCGCAGGGAGTTCTCGAACCCCTTGGGCGACGCTATCCCGGAGAGCGTGCAGAGCGTTTTGCCTTCGAGCCACGACAAGGGATATTCCTTGCGGCTCCACACATCCTTCAACACGCGCGGCGAGTGGTTGCACTCCACTATGTCGGCCTTGGCGTTGTAGCTGCGGATCTGGTCCTTCACGGCCGACACGTCGCCGCGGCACTTCGTGAGGAAGATTATGTCGGCGCGCTTCAGGTGGCGCGCGGGCTCGCGCAGGATTCCGCGCGGCAGCATGTTTCCGTTGCCGAACGGGTTTGTGGAGTCGACAAGCACGACCTCGATGGAATGCTTGAGCTTCTGGTACTGGAAACCGTCGTCGAGGATGAGCGTGTCGCACCCCAGGCGCTTCACGGCGTAGCGCCCGGCCTTGACGCGGTTGCGGTCGACCACCACCGCCACGCCGGGCAGATTCGACGCGAGCATGTAGGGCTCGTCGCCGCCGACGGAGGCGTCAAGCAACACGCGGCGCCCGTCCGACACGACGAGCGGAGGATCGATGACCTGCGTGAACACGCGCCTCCACCACGGCGCCTCCTTGCGGCGGTATCCACGCGAGAGTATCGCCACCTTGCGGCCTTCCGAAGCCAGCGTGCGCGCGAATATCTCCGTGACAGGCGTCTTGCCTGTGCCGCCAGCCGTCACGTTGCCGATCGATATCACCTGAACGCCCAGCGGGAAGCGCCGCAGCAGGCCCGTTCGATACAGTGCGTAACGCACTGAAACGACTGCGGCGAAGACGACGCTCAGACATTTCAGCACGCCAAGAAGCACGCGTATGCCGTAGGGCTGGTCCTGATCGGCCCCCTTCTCCTGTATGAGCTTGACGAGATAGCTCTCGAGACGCTCTATTCCGCTCTGTGGTGCCTTGCGCACGGTCGTACGTTCTTTCGCTACAGCATGTCGCCCATATCCGGCCCGAACGCCCTGAGATAGATGTAGAAGCCTATGCGCCAGTCATCGTCGTGCTCGGATCCGTCGATGCGCCTGAAGTCCCTCTCGTAGCCAAGCTTCAGGCGGAAGCCAAGGCAGTCTGTGCGGTAGTCGAACCACGAGCCGATCTCCTCAAGCTCGCCTTCGCGGCAATCCCAGCGAATGTAAGGCCCCCACGCGATCGCATCGCACACGTCGTGCTCGAAACCCAGCTCCATGATGCTGTAGCGCAGCCAGTTGAAGTCTTCGTTGCGCATCGTCTCCGGATCATGCGGAGTGGACGAGTAGTCCCACCACCTGTGGTCGCGGTGCAGGAATTCCGCGTGCCAGCCGAAGTGGCTGTCGATCCGGTTGTCGAACCTGAGCGACGCAATAGCCAGCCTGTCGCTTTCGCAGTCGTATTCGGTCTTGGCCGAAAGCGCGGTTCCCTCGGCCGGAAACCACCTGGCTCTCACGCCTGGCGAAACCGTGGGGCTGTTCTTGCCGTAATTTGGCTCGCCGACCTTGGCGAGCCGGTGATAGCGGCCGCCTTCTGTCCAGCGAGACTTGTTCAGCTGAACGGCCGCATACGCGTCGAAGTCGAACACCGTCGACAGGCGGCCCGACTCGTCGGCGCGTCTCAATGCGTTTCTGACGCCTGGAGTGAAGCCATACCACGAATACGGCAGTTCGCGCGAACGGCCGGCAAACTGGTCCTGCCAGTCGCCAGAGCCTTCAACGCCATCGAACACATACGGCCGGCGGCCCTTGCCGTCACCCGTATACCTGGCCTCCTGCGCAAGCACGTCGAAATACGGCTCGAGCATGTGCTGCCAGCGGTCGTCGATCCACGCGGTTCCTCGCGCCGCGAACGTAACGCCGCCCTCGAAGATGGCGCGCGCCATGTAGTCGCCGGACTCTCCGGCGCGGCGCCAGCCGTCTTCGGAAGTGTATCCGCTCTCGCTCCAGTACGTTCCCCTGAAGCCGAACCGCGGCACGACCGACACTACGTCGGCAACCTTGAATGGCGCGGAGAGACGGTGATACGAATCCATCCGGAACGTATTGTAATCAGCCCATGCGCCAGGGCGGTAGCTGTACGCCGTACGCGGATCACCGGGCTTGCCGTATCTTGCCGCGCGACGGTCCAGATAGCCGATGCGCGAAGAAGACTCGTAGTTTACCGGCAACGAGAACACCGGCTGCGGCACCACGTCAAGGTAAACCTCAGGCAGACGCATAACGCCGTCGTAGAAGTCGTTCAGTGGACCGGACACGCTAACGCCGAGGCCGAAGAGACTTTCGTAGTGCTCCCACGCAATCTCGTTGCCCAAGTATCCCGCCTGGAACCTGTTGCGGAATGTAAGAGTGTGCTCGCGCAGGAAGTCGTTCCTGAAGTGCGAGTCGCTGTATACCGCACCGCGCCCGCGTATGACATCGCGCTCGGTGGGCTCAAGCCTGTGGTGCAGCTCCACAGCCCAGCGGCGCATCTCCACCTCGCTGCCCCAGTTGCTGTAGTTCCAGTGGCGGGTATCCGACCAGTGCCGATCATAGCGGTCGTGGTCGCGGTCCCACGCGTGGTAAACCCTGAAACCACCCTTGCCAAGGTCGCCGAGCCCCCAGTTGAACGCCTGCCCCAGAGCCACCCCGTTCTTTGTTCTGAGGTCCAGACGCGAGGAGCCGCGCAGCCAGGCGGGATCATCGGGGTCGGACGGGTTCCCGGCCAGATGGTAGACGTATTTCGTCATCAGGTAGCCGCCCCATCTTGAAGTATAGCCCGGCATGATTCTCAGGCCGTAGTCCGTATCGAGCGGATAGCGCCAGCGGGGCATCCACATCACTGGCACCTCCCAAAGATACAGGCTCATATTGTTCATGCCTATGTATCTGCCGGCGAAGTATTCGGCTCCGCCGGTTGCGCGCCAGTGCAGGCTTCCGCATTCATTGGTGCATGTCGTGACCGTCGTCGGATCCGAAAACGCAGTCACTCCGTTCGCATCACGCGAGAACTCCTCCGACAGCAAATGGAACGGATGAGAAACCGCGTCGACATGACCAGACGCCACAAGCGATCCTGTGCGTTGGTCGGCCGCGATGCGGTCGGCATTGACCTTCAATCCGTCGTTTGCGCTTGCGCAAAACGCCGCAGACATTGCGGCCAGCAGGATGGCTTCGTTTTTCATGTTTGAGAGTATAGCACTTGTGAGGTGGCTGCGTCCAGTATCGAAAACGACTCGGGGTGGCGGTGAAGCTCGGACACGAACGTGAGACGGGTGTTGTATTCCTTCTGCAAACTCGCGAGAATCTGCGCGTCTTCCGTTCTGAGGCGCTGCATCACCTGAGGCGCGATGACGATCTTGGGCTCGAACGGGCGCTTTTCGGCATCGGCCTTCTTGAGCAGGCTCGCGAGGCGGCGCTGTATCTCGATAGATATCGCCATCGGCGACTTCACGACGCCATGGCCGTGGCAGTACGGACACGACGACGTCAGCATCGACAGTATCGATTCCTCCTGGCGCTGTCGCGACATCTCAAGCAGTCCGAGCTCGGAAATCTCCAGCACGTTCGTGCGCGCGCGGTCGCGCTTGAGCGCGTCCTTGAGCGCACGGTAGACCTGTTTCTGGTGCTTGCGGCTCTTCATGTCGATTAGGTCGAGAACCACGAGTCCGCCGATGTTTCTCAAGCGAAGCTGGCGAGCGACTTCATCGACGGCCTCAAGGTTGACTTCGAGTATCGCCTCTTCCTGGGAACCCTTGCCTTTGTGGTGGCCGGTGTTCACGTCGACTGCGATAAGAGCCTCGGTCTCGTCGATCACGAGGTATCCGCCAGACTTCAGCGGAACCTGGCGCGCGAACGCTTCGTGCAGCTGGCGCTCGATTCCGAAGTGCTCGAAGATACCTGTCGCGCCGTCAAAGCGGCGTATCTTGCTCTTGGCGCGGCGCGATATGCGCCCTGTGACCTCGCGCATGGCCTCGTAGCTCTTCGCGTCGTCGATGATAATGGCGTCGACATCTTCCGTAAGCCAGTCGCGCACCACGCGCTCGCAAAGATCGGGCTCCTGGAATATGCAGCATGGAGTGCGCAGAGTCTTCGTGTTGGCCTGCATTTCGTTCCACGCGGCTATCAGGTTGCGCAGGTCGCGCGCGAAAGCGCGGGCGCTCGCGCCCTGGCCGACCGTGCGCACGACAAGGCCGACGTTCTCGGGCAGCGGCAGACGGTCGAGAATCTTCTTGAGGCGCTTGCGCTCCTGCGCGTCGCCGATCTTCTTCGACACGCCGCGAATCCTTGTGCCGGGCATCATCACGAGATAGCGGCCCGGTATGGACAGGTTTGCGGTGACGCGCGGTCCCTTCGTGGAGATGGGCCCCTTCGTGACCTGCACGACGATTTCGGATCCCGGCGGGAAGCGCTTCGCAATCTCTTCGTTGGTCAGACGCGCGGGCTTGCGAGTCGGCTTGCCGCCCTTGGCAGGCGACCCGCCCTTGGGCTGGTTCTCGTCAACATCGTCAAGCATCGCATCCGCGTCGGGCGTCATGTCCCAGTAGTGCAGGAATGCGTTTTTCTTGAGACCTATGTCGACGAACGCGGCCTGGAGGTCGTCTTCGAGGTTTTGCACGCGTCCCTTGAAAACACTGCCGACAAGGCGTTCCTCCTCGGTGTGCTCGACCATGAATTCCTCGAGCCGTCCGTTTTCCGTGACGGCAACGCGCGTCTCGAGCTTTTCAACGTTTACGATGATCTCGCGCTTCAATCTTGAGCGTCTAAGCCATCCAAACAAGTTCATTGCTTTATTTCCCTTCCGTGTATTGATACACTTTGAATTAGACCAAAACCGGCCATGACCGTCACCAGGAAGGTACGACCGGACGAAATGAAAGGCAGCGGCAGGCCTGTTATCGGCACAAGCCCGATAGACATCGCTATGTTTATCCACACGTGCGCGAACACGAGCGTCGACACGCCTATTGCAAGAAGCCTGCCCGAACTGTCGCGGGCGACGACGGCAGTCCACGCGCCCGAGACGAGCAGCGCGGCAAACAGCGAGAGAAGCACAAGCGACCCGGCAAAACCGGTTTCCTCCGCATATACGCAGAATATGAAATCGTTCATGGATATGGACTGGGGCAGATACTTCAGGTGGTTCGCCTCGCCTTTGCCGATTCCACGACCCGAGAATCCGCCAGAGCCTATCGATATCTTCGCCTGCCTCAGCGTATAGCCGGCGCCCGTCAAATCCTGTTCCGGGAACAGGAACACCTTGACGCGACTCAACTGGTGGCTCTTGAGGGGAACCCACTTGAGAATGCGCTCGCGCCGCGCCGCGGTCACGCCCGGCTTTTCCGCCTCGTAAACGGCGCCCAGAAGCGCAAACGCCGACACAATGCCCACCGCAAGAATCATCACGAGGCCGCGCCTCCACACCCTGGCGACAAAGAGCATCAGCACAACAGTCGGCACAAGCGTCAGCGCCGTTCCGAGATCTGGCTCAAGAAGTATGAGCCCCACAGGCAGCATCACAAGAAACGCCGCGATGACGAACCACCTGAAGCTGCGCCTGCCGTCGCTTCCGAACAGACTCGCCAGCAGACAGATGACGCACAGCTTCGATATCTCGCTCGGCTGGAAGAACCACAGCCACCGTCTGCCGCCGTACACTTTCGACCCGAAAATCAGCACGGCGACTAGCATGGCGATGGCGGCGACATAGACCGGCACTGCGCACCACTCGAGAAACTTCCTGTAGTCCGAAAACGCAATCGCCAAATATACCGCGAGGCCAACCCCCACCGTGACAAGATTCGACTTCCACATGTCGTGAAACATCGTCTCGGCGCGCGCATTTCCGGCAGACCATATGAAAACGGTTCCAATCGCGGCAAGCGCAAGCATGGCCGCGAACATGATCCAGTTGAAGCGGCCAAGGCTACTGCGCATTGAAAATCCTCCTCAGAATGGCCGCCACCTTCGGGGCCGCCGTGCTTCCGCCGGATTCGCCGTTTTCCACCACCAGCGCCACCGCCGCACGCGGAGCGGTCGCAGGGGCGTACGCCACGAACCATGTGTTTTTGCGGCGGTTTTCGCCGCTCCCGTACTCGGCGGTTCCCGTCTTGCCGCACACCTCCGCATCGACACCCTCGCCGCCCTTCGCGCCGCTTCCGCCGGAAACGACCAGCCTCATGCCCTCCCGAACGACGTCCAGGCTTCGCTTCGAGAACGGCAACCTCCTTCGCGTCGACGGCAAATCCGACTTGAGATGCGGCGTTACCATGTATCCAGTTCCGATCGCGCCGGCCACAAGCGCCATCTGCATAGGACTGGCAAGCAGCATTCCCTGGCCTATCGACATCTGCGCAAGATCGCCGGGATACCAACGCTCGCCATACGTCTTGCGCTTCCATGCATCGTCGGGGACGAGTCCAGCCCTGTCTTCGGGGAAGTCCAGGCCCGTCTTGGAGCCTAGCCCAAACGCGCGAGCGGTGGACATAAGAACGTTCGTGCCGACATCCATTCCAAGGTTGCAGAAGAATGTGTTGCAACTCTCTTTTATCGCCCCCCTAAGCGAGATCGGTCCGTGTCCCCATCGACGTGCGCAGTGAAGCTTCATGCCGCCGAGAACGAACACTCCCGTGCATTCATATTCGAGATCGGCGGGATAGCCCATCTCAAGACCGGCAATCGCAGTCACGGGCTTGAATGTGGAACCCGGCGCGTACGTTCCGCCGGACGCCCTGTTGAGAAGAGGCTTCGCGGGATCGTTCAGATGCCGGGAATAGACCTCTCGCGAAAGCACCGGGACGAACTCGTTCGGATTGAACCCGGGCGAACTGGCGAAGGCCAATACCGACCCGTCGCGCGGATCAAGCACGACGCACGCCCCGCGCACGCCCGCCAGCTGGGCTTCGGCGACGCGTTGTATGTCGGCATCAATGGCAAGCTCGAGATCGGGGCCTCGGCGCGGCTCAGAAACGATCCATTCGCGTTCGGTAAACCCGCGCGCATCGACGAGCAGTCGCTTCTCTCCCGCGACACCGCGCAGGAATCCATCGTAATACAGCTCAAGGCCGCTTCTGCCGCAAAGCTCCATCTCCCTGAAATTGAAGCGCTCGTCGCCCTCCTCGCCTCTTGCGTGGTCGCGCCCGACGTATCCGACAAGATGGCAGGCAAGAGAGCCGTAGGGATAGGTGCGATCTTCGGTCTCCAAAACCGAGAACCCCAGATTCTTGTACTCTTGTTCGGCAAAGCGCGCCAGCTCCTGCTCGCTCAGATTGCGCCAGGCGACAAGCGGCATCGCGAGCGACTGGTGCACATGGCGCCTTATCGCGCTGATCGACAGCGAAGACGGCCGACCCACGATTTCGGCCACATTCGACACTGCGCCGGCGATAGCCAGCTCAGTCGCCTCCCAGGTGCGCTTGCGGAATGCGGATGCGTTGCATACAATTGAAAGAGAGCGTCTGTTGTCCGCCAGCACCCTTCCGCGCCTGTCGATGATTCTTCCCCGCGAGCCGGCCGTCTGCACGCGCCGAACGGACTGACGGGACTTCTCGTAGTTGTAGTCGGCCGCGCCATCGACCTGAACTTCCTTGAGCCGCACGGCGAGCGTGGAAAGCCCTATGACAAAAAGGGCCATCGCCGCCCAGCACGAAAGCTCGCTGGCCATCGACTCGTCACGCTTCATCGACAGCGGCCCTCCTTTCCGCCCACGACAACACCGCCCATGTCGCAAGCGCAGTCGCAAGGCCAAACGGCAGGGCGACCAGCGCTCTGCCGTAGAGGCCCCCGTTGGCGCCGCCAGTCCATATCCACAGCCAAAGCTGATAAAGCGGATATGCCATGACAAGCGCCCCATGCGGAAAGCTGCTCCACCTGGCAAGCGCCGCGAGCGCCAGAAAGAAACTCACGCTTGTCATCAGCGGCAGACTGCACAGCGCATCTTCCATTCCACCAGCCGCAATGGCGAAAAGTACCATCGGCAACGAGCTTCGCCTCATTGCGAAAAACACCGTCGCCGACATGAGAACGGGGAATCCGACGCCTGCGACCTTCGGCAGAAGCTCCTCCGCCGCGCCGCCAAAGACCAGCGCCATCAGCGCCAGCGTAATCTGTATGAACTCAGCTTTCACGGCGGATGAAGACGTCCTCCAGCGACGGATAATCGACTGACGGCAGCACTTCACCTTCACGAACAAGACCCGTTTCATCTTCCCGCAGGTCCAGCAAAGTGCCTATTTCAAGCCCTTTGGGGAACACCCCTCCAAGCCCGGATGTAACAACCCTCGCCCTGGGCGCCACATGGCCCGCAGGCGTCAAATGCCTAACTACAAGCAGCTCGTCGGTGCCGCCTGAAACGATACCGCGCAAAGGCGACGAGGAATCGGCCCCCTGCGACCGCGCGACCTCAAGTTCGCACGCAACCTTTACGCGCGGATCCGTAAGCAAAGCAATTTGGGCGGTGTGCGGCGCAACCGCCACGACAAGCCCTACAAGACCGTCTGGAGCGACCACCGCGGCGCCTTCGCGCACACCATGGAGCGAGCCGCGATCCACGCGCAGGGTTCTGCCGACGCCAGCCGCTCCGCCATCGCGCGAAAGCACGGTCGCCGCCAGCCATTTGCCAGGTTCGCGGGCCGCAAGTCCAAGCGCGTCGCGAAGCCGAGCATTCTCCAGCGCAAGTCTGTCAATATCGCTGCGCAGCACGGCAAGCGCCGCGACTTCGCGCTTTAGCCTGGCCGCCTCGACCGACGCCGCCGCACCGCGCCACGCGCCGGCAGCAAAATTCCATGCACGGCGGACCAGCGAGACTCTGGCCCTCTCGACCGGATACGCCGCTTCTACAGACGCCGAACGCAAAAAGACAAACACGAAGGCAATCGCAACTCCGAGAGCTGCAATCGCCAACGTTCCTTTTGTCTTCGTTTTCACCTAGGCAAATCCCTTCTGCCATACGGGGATTCGCCGAAGATCGTCATGACGATTTCTTGTTCTTCGCGAGGAAGTCCAGCTCGTTCATAACGACGCCCGTTCCTTCCGCAACGGCAGAAAGCGGATCGTCCGCAACCGTTACTGGAAGCCCCGTCTGAATCGCCAGAAGCTTGTCAAGGCCTCTCAACTGCGAACTTCCGCCCGACAGCACAAGACCTCTATCAACAAGATCCGCCGCAAGTTCCGGTTCGCATTTGTCAAGTGTGGTCCGTACCGCGTCCACAATCTGCGACACCGGCTCCTTGAGAGCATCCCTGATTTCCTCGGAGGTTATCGTCAAAGTCTTCGGCAACCCCGCCACAATGTCACGACCCTTGATCTCAAGCGTCTTCTCCTCTCCAGTTGGATAGGCGCTTCCGATCTCCACCTTGATCATCTCCGCCGTACGCTCGCCGATTGCGAGATTGTAGACGCGCTTGATGTAACTGATGATGCAGTCGTCCATCGCGTCGCCTCCGGCCTGACGGGCCGAATAGCTATGGACTATGCCGGCGAGGGAGATGATCGCAACCTCGCACGTTCCGCCGCCGATATCGACGATCATCGACCCGGCGGGTTCGCTTACCGGCAGCCCCACACCGATAGCAGCGGCCATAGGCTCTTCAATCAGAAACACGTCGCCTGCGCCAGCCGCATGGGCCGCGTCTTCAACGGCGCGCTTCTCAACCTCTGTGATTCCGCTTGGAACGGCGATAACCATGCGAGGCTTGTAGTACTTTGAGTAGAACCTCTTGGGGCAGACCTTTCGAATGAAATGGGAGAGCATCGCCTCGGTAATGTCAAAATCGGCGATAACGCCGCTCTTCATTGGCCTTATGGCGACAATATTGCCTGGCGTGCGGCCAAGCATGCGCTTCGCTTCTTCGCCAACGGCCATAACACGCTTCGACCCGGCCTGAATCGCAACAACAGACGGCTCGCGAAGCACAATGCCACGATCTTTCGCATACACAAGCGAGTTCGCCGTACCGAGATCGATACCGATATCAGTTGAAAATAGCGATTTAAGTTTGCCGAACATCACGGTCTCTTTCTTTCTTCCAGTTTTCGAGTATTTTAGCGAAAATTCGCCGCGCAGTCAAGGGCACGTGGAGTTTTCGCCCATTTGCGGCCGACTGCAGCGGACATTCGCCGCACTACGCCTCCTGCGGAACCGCCGGAGCAAGCGTTTCGAAGTCGGCGGTCGAACCTACATAACCCGACATCACCTGTGCAAGGCCGGCCTTGACGCGCGGGAACTCGACGTTCAGCCAGAATTCAAGCGCAGCCTTCTTGTAGTCGTACTTGGAGGCAAGCATCACAAAAAGTGCGGCGACGACGAGCGCAATCGCGGCATCTACCAGCTTGCGCGCCGACAGATCGTGATACACCTTCGCATCCTCGCGTCCCTTCACGTAGGCAATCGCCTCGTCCAGCTCGTTCATGAGCGCCGTCATGCGCGGATGCTGCGCGCTCCATCCTTCGCCCAAGATGTCGTCGATCACATCCTTCACTAGCCCGCCGGTGACTCCAGCGATCGCCGCGACGACCTGAAGCTGGGAGGTCCCCTCGTAAATGGTCGTGATGCGGCTGTCGCGAAGATAGCGCTCGCACGGGTAGTCCTTCATGAAGCCCGATCCGCCGAGAACGGAAATCGCCCCCTGCGCATTACGCATCGACATTTCGGAACCGTAGTACTTTGCCATCGGCGTAAGCATCTTGTTGAAGGCGGAGGCTTTCTTGAAACGCGCGCGGACAGCCTGCGCCTCGGGCGAGCCTTTGAGAGCCTCGAACTTCTTGCCGAGCCCGGCTTCGAGGTCGACGTTTTTCGCAGCATAGTAAGTAAGCGCGCGCGACGCCTGAAGCTCGACGGACATAGTGGACATCAATTCGCGAAGAGCCGGGAACGTGTCGATCGTTACGCCGAACTGCTTTCTCGCCGCAGCATAGTCGCGCGCCGCACGGTACGCGGACTCTCCAATACCGGTTCCCTGCGCGGCAATTCCCATTCGCGCGCCGTTCATAAGGGCCATGACATAAGTTATGAGACCGCGTTTGCGAAGGCCTATCAGCTTTGCCGGCGCTTCGGTGAACACCATCTCGCATGTCGGAGAGCCGTGTATGCCAAGCTTGTTCTCGAGACGGCGCACCTTGACCCACGGGCCCTTCTCGACGAGAAGACAGCTGAGACCGCGTCCGTCGCTGAACTCAGGCTCCGTCCTGGCAAGCACAAGCAATACCTCGCCGCATCCGTTGGTTATGAAGCGCTTTACGCCGTTGACGCGCCAAACGCCATCCTTGTCCTGATAGGCCGATGTCTTCACGGACTGCAAATCAGATCCTGCGTCGGGCTCGGTGAGCACCATCGCACCCGTCCACTCGCCGGAAACGAGCTTCGGCACGTATTCCTTCTTGATGTCCTCGTCGGCGAACCAGTTGATCGTCTCGGCTATGCCCTGAAGCCCAAAGAGATTCATAAGCCCCGCGTCGCCGCGGCTGACAATGTCATTGCACGCGGTAAGAACGGTGCATGGCATGTTGAGGCCGCCAAGGTAGTACGGAATCGTCACTCCCATCAGACCGGTTTTGCCGAAAAGCTCTATCGCAAGCTTCATCCCGGGCGCACGAGTGACGGAGCCATCTTCGTTCAGCGTGTTGCCGACGAGATCGGTTTCCTCTGCAAGAGGGGCGATGCGATTCGCCATTATGTCGCCGCAGAGGTCGATTGCTCTCTTATAGTTGTCGATGGCGTCAGCAGCGTCTTTCGGGGCAAAGTCGTATTCCTTCGCGAACTTGAAGTCCTCTTCAAGGAGCGTAGCGACCTCGGTGAGGTCCAACGCGTCGATCACGTTCTCGATATCCTTGTTGTCTCTGTAGAAGTTGGCCATTTTCGATTGTTCTCCTGTGCGTGAGGCGTAAAAGACCTTCGGGTCGGAGCCGCACTTTCCGCACATTATACCAAAAAACGGATGGCTTGTGCTACCACTCCGAAAAAATAAAAGACCGCTTGACGCGGCCTTTCGAACTGGTGGAGATAAGGGGAGTCGAACCCCTGACCTTCTCAATGCCATTGAGACGCTCTACCAACTGAGCTATATCCCCAATACGGTGAAACAAAACATTGCGTATTATCTCATAATCCGCGCCGCTTGTCAACTGGGGTCGGCGACACGGAAATCCAAACCCGCTCAGACAAGGCCCAGCGCGGCGCCTGGCGCGAGGCGAACCGTCGCGGCCGAGGCTGAAAGCCCTGCGCCGAACGCCGCGAGAAGCGCGCGCCCCTCTTTCGCATAACGCGCAAGAGCTAGCGGCACCGAGCATGAACCCGTGTTGGCAAGCTCCGCACCGCAGGTGACAAGCTTTTCGCCGAGGCCTAGGCTCTTTGCAAGCTGACGCACCATGTACATGTTTGCCTGATGCGGCACGAACGCATCGAACCCGTCGCCGAAGCTGCGCAGGAAGCGCGTCACATCGGAAGCCACAAAGGAAAACACTTTGAAGCCGTCCATCTTCACCGGACCCGCCTCGCCGCACGAAAGCGCATCAGACGCGCGCGAGAAGAAGCCGAACGCCGATTCCCCTCCTTCGCCGGGCGCGCACGAGCGAACGAGCGTTGCCGTCGATGCGTCGGAAAAGAGAGGCGCCGTCGATGCATCGGAGCCGTCCACGAGACGCGACTGCACATCGCCATCGACGACAAGCACTGCGCGAGCAGTGTCGCGCGCAATCGCCGACGCCGCATAAAGCGCGTAAGGATAGGCGGCGCAGGCGAGCTGAAGATCCATCGCCGGGATGTGCGGCGCAAGCCCCAGTTCGGAGACAAGCCGCGGCGCGAGCCCGGGAAAACGGCGTTCGCCGGAGAATGTGGCAACCACGACTCCTCCGATTTCCGACGGCTGCACGCCATCCATCACGCCGCGTGCCGCAAGAAGCGAAAGCGAAAAGAGGTCCTCCCCCTCGCCGACCGTGCGCCGCACGGAAAATCCAGTGGCGGCGATCGTCTCGGGAGAGGCCGCGGCGGAGTTGTCGGTTTCGCGCGAGCCGACCGCGCCGCAGACACGCTCTATCACAAGCGCGGGAACATGTATCATACGAATATCGCTGCCGGTTTCCGCCATTGCGAAGTCCCCTCCGGTTCAGCCCGCCATAAGCGACGGCCCCGCAAGATGAAGCGCCAGCATCGCGCAGGCGACTGCATCGTAGAGACCGTCATGCCAGGAACGCCCTTCCATCTGCGGAACGAGCCCGAACATTTCGCACAAGTCGCCCAGCTTGTAGCTCGGAAGACGCGGATACCTTGCCTTTGCGACTTTCATGGTGTCGAACCACGGTCCCCACTTCGTAAGAGGCGCCGTGCGCGTAAGTATTGTCCGCTCGCACGCTATGTTGTGCGCGACAAGCTTCTTGCCCACGAGCCCGGGCGACCAGACTTCGAAAGAGCTTTGAAGCGTTCCGAGCGCGTCCGCCTCGTGCGCCCGCTCTGGCGCGCCTTCAACATCGAAAAACCATTCGCCAGTCGCGACAATCGCCCCGTCGTTTACGCGAGCATAGCCGAGCTGCCACGGCTCATTTCCGCCGCCGCCCTCGTAGCCGGTCGTTTCGAAGTCGATTGCCACGAACTCCATCGCTACTCCGCAGCGCCGCCTTCGGGTGCGCCGCCTTCGGGAGTTTCGCCCGCAGGCGCATTCCCGGACGCATCGCCTTCGACACCCTCGGATCCATCGGCGGATCCCTCGCATACCGATACGGACACGAGCGTCGCGCCCTCGGAGAGCCTCACCAGCTTCACGCCCTGCGCCATACGGCCCTGGACGCTGAAATCGGCGACTGCGCTTCTCACCATCTGCTGGTCGCTCGTTATGGAAATGACGTTTTCGTCGTCCGAGACGGCGTGGGCCGCGACAACATCGCCGTTGCGTTCGCCTCCCTTGATGCCGATCATTCCCTGGCCGCCGCGCCCGTGGCGCGTGAAGTCCTTGAACTCGCAGCGCTTGCCGTAGCCGTTAGCCGTAGCGATGAAGAGCGTCTTCTCGTCATCGACCGCATCGAGCGAAACGACGCAGTCTTCGCCGAGGAGTCTTATGCCCCTGACGCCAGTGGCCGTGCGCCCCATGCGACGCACGTCCGTCGCGGCGAAACGCATCGCCCTGCCGCCGCGCGTGAGCATTATCACGTCGTCCTCCGGCTTCACCAGGCGCACGCCCACAAGTTCGTCGCCTTCGTCGATGTTTATCGCGCGTATGCCGGACTTGTTCACGTTCCTGAAGTCGCCGAGCAGCGTCTTCTTCACAGTGCCGCGGCGCGTCGCGAAGAACACGTCCACATCGCCGTCGAAACTGCGTATCGGCAGAAGCTGCAGAACCTGCTCGCCCTCCTGCAGATTGAGAAGGTTTATGAGCGGACGCCCGAAGCTCGTCCTCGGCGCTTCCGGAATCTGGTACGCGTCCTTGACGAACAGGCGCCCGGTGTTGGTGAAGAACATGAGCGAATCGTGGGTCTGCGCCACGAAGACGAGGCGTATGAAGTCCTCCTCCTTCACCTGCGCGCCCCTCACTCCGTGGCCGCCGCGCTTCTGTTCGCGGTATTCCGTCAGCGGCACGCGCTTCACATAGCCGCGGTTCGAGAGCGTTATGACGCACGGCGCGTCGGGGACGAGATCCTTGAGGGAGACCTCGTTCTCGTCCGCCACGATCTCGGTGCGACGCACGGCATCGGCCTTGGACGCGAACTTCTCCTTGAGCATCGCGAGGTCGTCCTTGATGATGGCATATATGCGCTCGGGGTCTGCGAGAATCGCCTCCAGCCCGGCAATGGTCTTGAGAAGCTCGGCCATCTCGGCCTCAAGCTTGTCGCGCTCAAGCCCGGTGAGCTGGTAGAGCCGCATCTCCAGAATCGCGTTCACCTGCAGGTCGCTGAAGCCGTACTTCTCCTGCAGCCGCGCCTTCGCCTCGTCGCGGTTGGCGGAAGAGCGGATTGTCGCGACGACATCGTCGAGATGGGCGATCGCAAGGAGCAGCCCGTCGAGAATGTGCTTGCGCGCCTGGGCCTTTCTGAGCTCGAAGCGCGTGCGCCGCGTGATGACGTCGAAGCGGTGGTCGACGTAGCAGCGGAAAAAGTCCTTGAGGTTGAGAATCTTCGGGCGGCCGCCGTCGATGGCGAGCATTATCGCGCCGAAAGTCGTCTGCAGCTCGGTGTGCTTGTAGAGGTGGTTGAGAACGATCTCGCCGACTGCGTCTCGCTTCAGCTCGACGATTATCCTCACATCGTCCTTCGACTCGTCGCGGATGTCGCTTATGCCCTCCAGAACCTTGTCCTTGACGAGATCCGCCATGTGCACAAGCATCTCGCGCTTGTTCACGGCGTACGGAATCTCGGTTATGACGATCCTCTCGCGGCCGTTCTTCTGGACCTCGATCTCGGCCTTGCCGCGAACGCGCAGCTGGCCGCGCCCGTTTTTGTACATGTTGGCGATTCCGTTGAAGCCGCATATCTGCGCGCCAGTCGGGAAATCCGGCCCCTTGACGAACTTCATCAGGTCTTCGACCGTGCAGTCCTCGCGGTGGTCCACGTAGTAGCCGATGCCGTCGCAGAGCTCGCCGAGGTTGTGCGGCGGAATGTTCGTCGCCATGCCGACCGCAATTCCGCTCGAGCCGTTGAGGAGCAGATTCGGCAGCTTCGCCGGAAGCACCGAAGGCTCTTCGAGGGTCTCGTCGAAGTTGGGCACCATGTCAACCGTGTCCTTCTCGAGGTCGCCAAGCATCTCCTCGGTGACCTTCTGCATGCGAACCTCGGTGTAGCGCATCGCGGCGGCCTTGTCGCCATCGATCGAGCCGAAGTTGCCGTGACCGTCGACAAGCGGGACGCGCAAAGAGAACGGCTGGGCCATGCGGACGATCGTCTCGTACACGGCGCTGTCGCCATGCGGATGGTACTTGCCGATTACGTCGCCTACGACACGGGCCGACTTCACATGCTTCGCGCCGAAAGGCACGCCAAGCTTGTGCATTGAATACAGGCATCTGCGGTGAACCGGCTTCAGTCCGTCGCGCACGTCAGGCAGGGCGCGACCTACGATAACACTCATGGAGTAGTCGATGTAATCCCTCGACATCTCCTCTTCGATGTTTACGTCCTCGACGCCCCTGATTTCGATATCTTCTAGTTCCGCCATAGGTTTGTATTATATCAAATATCGCGCACGCGCGCGCGTGTCAACTATAGTGCACTATGCTCAGGAGGGGTCTTCTTCCTTGGCGACCTCGCCGAAAGTCTTTGTGCCGGAAAGCAGCGCCACGACCTGGGCCTGCACCTCCGCCAGATTCTCCAGCCGTATGCGCGGATCCACAATGACGAACGTGTCGCCGTTCTTGCGGTCTTCGTATACCCGGCGAATGGTACCGTCGCCCTGGTTCTTCGCATCGCGCTCGACGAGAATCTTCGACCTCTCCAGCATGACGGCGAGCACATATACGACGTTCTTCATCGCCGGATCGTCCAGCGTCACCAGCTTCCTCAGCAGCTCGCCGGCATCCTCCTTTTTGAGAGGCTCCTTGCGCTCCTCCTTGACCGGCGCAAGATATACGCCATCCCACTGGGAAAACGGGTCCCAGTCTCGCTCGGCCGTCTTCCAGCACTCGGGATGGCAGTCGAAGCGTTCGTATCCGCCGCTCGTCTCCTTCAGCGCGCTGACCACCGGCGTCTTGTCGACAAGCGGTTTCTGGCATATCGTGCAGACATGGCCTCTGGACCGTATGTTCCATTCCTGCGACATGGCGATCTCCTCACGATACGGCGTTCATCTCGGCAAGAATCGCGCGCGCCGCGTCGCACGGATTCTCCGCGGCAAGCACCGGCCGCCCGACGACAAGGTGTGTTGCGCCATCGCGCACCGCGTCGGCAGGCGTGGCTACGCGCTTCTGGTCGCCGACAGCCGCGCCGGCAGGCCTCACGCCAGGCGTGACAAACAGTGTTCCGGCCTTGAGCACCCCGGAAAGCGCACCTACCTCCTTTGGCGAGCATACGAGGCCGTGCGCGCCGCATTCGGTCGCAAAACGCGCCATCGACGCGACCTGTTCCGCGGGCGTCCGGCCTGATATGCCGACATCCTCCAGATCGCCCTGGTCGAGCGACGTAAGAACCGTCACGGCAAGAATCTTCGGCCCCGCCTCGCCGAACTCCGCCGCAGCGTCCGCAGCGGCCCGTATCATAGCCCTGCCGCCTACGGAATGAATGGTCATGAGATCGACGCCAAGCTTCCCGCCGGACCGCACGGCGCGCTCGACAGTGCGCGGTATGTCGTGAAACTTGAGGTCGAGAAAAACCTTCTTGCCGAGATCCCTGACCGCTTTCACCACATCCGGTCCCTCAGCGGTAAAAAGTTCAAGCCCTATTTTGTAGAAGCCCACAGGATCGCCTATAAGCTTAACCTTCTCGACCGCTTCTTCGCGCGTCTGTACATCAAGGGCAACTATAAGTTCCGCCATTGTTTTTCCTCCGTTCTCTTTTTTTGTGTCTGTAAAATGTCATGCATCCTTTCGCGCACATACGCGATGCCTCCGCGAAGATCGGCGAAAGCCCCGTCCAGCTGCGCCTCGTAGCAGGCGTTCAGGACTTTGCCGAACTCAACCCCCGGCCGCATGCCCAAAGCGATCAGATCTCGCCCGCGAACGATCGGGGCCGGCGCGGAGTCGGCGATCTTCATCCTTTCGGCCTCGGCCGCAAGCCACTCAAGCGCCGCAGGGTCTCTTGGAAAAGGCGGGCGCCCCTCGTCGTCCGCCGCGGCGACGCGTATGAGCCTGTCGATTCGCACAACCTCCGCCGCGAGACGGCGTATGGCGCTTTCGCCGGCATGCGACTTCCAAAGCGCGAAAGGCCGCATATGGCACCTCACAAGCGGCGGAACCTCCTTCAGTATCCGCTCTTCGTTTGTCAGCCTGCGCAGAAACGACCTTGTCGGAGCGACGCCCTTTTCGTCGTGTCCAAGCGAGCGTATGCGCCTTGCGCACCGGTCGAAACGCGTCGTGGCGGGCTTGCCGAAATCGTGGCAGAGCACCGCAAGGCCCACTATCAAATCGTCCTCTCCGGTGCGATGGCGCGCGAAGGCGTCGAGGCAGCACATGGTGTGGTTCCACACATCTCCCTCGGGATGCCACTCGGGATCCTGCCGGCAGCCTATGAGAGCTTCGAGCTCTGGGTAGTAGCGCGTCCACCCGACGGCGCGAAGAAAATCCAGCCCGGCGGATATCCTCTCGCCTCGTGTGAGAAGCTTCGCCCATTCTTCGAAAAGCCGTTCGCGCGGAAGACCCTCCGGCGTCATCTTCCTGCATGTCGCCACAGTCTCTGGCGCAGGTTCGAGATTGAATCTTGCGACAAACTGCATGCCCCTCAGAACTCTCAACGGGTCTTCCCTGAAATGGTCCGACACATGCCTGAGAATCCGCGAATCAAGGTCCGCACGGCCGTTCCAAGGATCGATGATCTCGTCCGTCAGCGGGTCGCGGTATATCGCGTTTATGGTAAAATCGCGCCTCGCCGCCGCTTCCTTCACCGTGAGGGACGGATCGTACTCTATGCCAAACGCCTTGTGCCCCAGGCCGAGTTTTGTCTCACGGCGCGGAACCGCGACGTCGATTTCGCTGCCGTGCAGCTTCAGCACGCCGAACGATGCGCCCACGAGGTCGAGGCGAAACGACCCTGACAGCACCTTCTGCAATCTGTCTGGCGATATTCCATACACCTCGACGTCGAAGTCTTTCGGCTTCGCGCCAAGCAGCTCGTCGCGCACGCATCCGCCGACGAGCAGCGCACGGCCGCCAGACGACTTCACGAGCCGCGCGACCTCGCGCACAGCCTCGATGTCATCGTTGAATGCGCCAGGCATTACTCCGCGCTCCTCCGTCTACGCACGCTTGCGCAAAATCGCCAACGTCTCGAAACGGGCCGTGCGCGGGAACATATCGACCCAGCGCACGGAGTCGAGATCGTATCCGCGGCATATCACGCGGAGATCCCTCACAAGCGTGGCGGGATCGCAGCTGACGTACATTATGCGCGGGGCGCGCGATGCGGCCAGCCACTCCGGTACGCGTTTTTCAAGTCCGCCGCGCGGCGGATCTACGACAACAGTCGAACGCGCGCCTATCTTGATGCGCTTCATGTTGCGCCCGACTTCCTCGGCGAAAAACAACCCCTGCGCACCTTGCGCGGCGGCGTTGCGCTTTGCGAAGTCTATCGCCTCGCGCCCCGACTCCACGCCAACCAGCCGCATGTCTGGCGTCTTCGCGGCATGTGCGCAACTGAGGCCAAACACGCCGACGCCACAGTAAAGATCCAAGATGTTCGGTGCGACATCCACGCCTTTGGCGTACTCGTCCACAACGGCTCTTACCAGGCTTTCGCCCGCGACGGGATTCACCTGGTAAAAACCGCCCGCCGGAACCTCGAACACCCTGCCGCACGTAACCTCCTTGAGCGCAAGGCCCTTCGGAGCATCGCCAATCCACCACTGAACTCCGCTTCTCGGCGTCCAGCGGACGGTGATGTTGCCCTTGCGCTCGGTGTCGCGGCGCACGGACTCCGCCCCCTGCGTGAGAAGCGTAATTGCATGTCGCCTTATTTCAGGCAGCTTGGCATTGATCTCGGGTCTCGCAAGCGGATCGGATGTTATGTCGACTATTTCGTGGTCTGGCTCCTTCCAGTAGCCAAGCGCCCAGTCTCCGCCCTGCTTGGCGAAATGGTATACGACCTTGTTGCGGTAGTTGAGTGGCTCCTGAGAGCAGTCGATACGCGAAAAGCCCCCAGGCGAAAGGCGTGCGCGCTCAAGCGCCTCCTTCAGCTGCGCTTCCTTGGCGTCAAGCTCGGCGGCGTACGAGAGGTTGGAGTAGACCATCCCGGGAATCGGCTCGGGGCCTGTGCCCGTTCTGAATGGGCTCGCCTCGACGACCTCCACAAGCCTTGCCTTCACGAACGAACGCCGCTCTTCGACGATCTCGGCCTTCACGTTTTCGCCGGCGAATGCGCCCGGCACGAAAACGACACGCCCGTCGCCGAGCCTTCCAAGCCCGTCGCCGCCGTATACGTTCTTCGCTATGTAAACGGTGGATGTCATCGCGCCAAGGTCATTGCGCCCAGATCTTCTCCAGCGCGTAGTATGCACGCGCCTCCGGAGAAAACACATGCACCACCACGTCCACATAGTCGACGACTATCCATCCGCTCTCCGGGTCGCCGCTCGTTCTGTAGCTCGAAACGCCTTCGGCCTTCATGGCCGATTGCGATTCTGCGACGAGAGCCTTCAGGTGGGGCGCTGCGGTACCGGTCGCCACGACAAAAAAGTCGGCAAGGGACGACTTGCCCCTCACGTCGTAGATTTTGACGTCTTCGCCCTTTCGGTCTTCAAGCGCCTTTGCGATTGCCTTTGCTTGCTGTTCTGCGGTCATGCCTGTATTATACCAAAAACTACGCCAGTGCGAGAACGTCGCGCATGGTGTATATGCCCGGCGCCCGTCCTCGCGCCCACGCAAGCGCCTTCAGGGCGCCGGCGGCGAACGCCGCGCGATCCTGCGCCCTGTGCGTGAGTTCCACCCTCTCGAGATCGCCCGCGAACATTACGGTATGATCGCCCACAACCGCTCCGCCGCGCAGCGCATGCACCGCAATCTCCCCGGCAGGCCGCTCGCCCGTCTCGCCGCTGCGCCCGTAGACGAAGCCCTGCGCGGCGGCGCCGATCTCCGCGCGCCCCTCGTTTGCGGACTTCGCAAGCATCAATGCGGTGCCGCTAGGGGCATCCTTCTTGTGGCGGTGGTGCATCTCGGTTATCTCGATGTCGTATTCCGGCCCGAGAACCGACGCCGCCTTCCTCACGAGTTCCATCAGCAGGTTGACGCCCAGCGAATAGTTGCCGCTCTGCACGACAGGTATCTTCTTCGCGGCGGCGTCGACGTGCGCCTGCTCCTCGGCAGTCAACCCGGTAGTGCCTATTACATAGGCGATGCCCTGCGCCGCCGCCTTGCCGATGGCCTTCGGAACGGCAGTGTGGTGCGAGAAGTCCACTACGCCTTCGACGCCTTCGGGCCAGTCGCGGTCGAAACCGTCCGCAACATCCACCTTGGCCACAACCTCAAGATCCGTACCTGCGGCAAGCTCGACAAGCTTGCGGCCCATTCTTCCGGCCGCGCCAAGAATTGCAATCTTTGTTTTCATACACGGACATTATATCATTTCCGTCCGCGGTCCGTCGCATCAAAGGTCTTCAAATGTCACAGACCACGGGCCGCGCTCGCGCCACATCGCCCAGACAGATTCCGCATCCGGCTCGACATAAAGCGGCGTGGCCTGGTGGCGGAACCACGTATCCTGCCGCTTCGCCAGCTGGCAAGTGCGCGTAAGGATCTTGGATGCATCATCGCCGTCGCGGTAACCTATCGCAAGAGATGCGGTTCTGGACCAGATTGGATACGCCTCGTGCAGGCGGCGCTTCTCCTCCTCGAGTCCGCTCATGAACATTTCATCGAGCCTCGCGCGTATGCGCTCGCGCACAACCGCGCGGTCTATCTTTATCACGGGATACTCCGGCGGCGGCTTCACCCACCTGCGGTCCAGGCCTCTCAACAGCGCCGAAAAGTACAGCCCCGTCCCGCCGACAATCACTATCGGAACATCCTCCGGAACTTCACGCGCCCACTGCGCGGCAGCGCGGAGCCATGCGCCGGACGAAAACTCCTCGGCTGGCGTGACAAGGTCCACTCCGCCCATGTGAAACTCGGCGATCTCATCCGGCGGCGGCTTGGCGGTGCCGACGTTCATGCCCTTGTACACCAGCATGGAGTCGGCGCTGAGTATCCAGGCGCCAAGACGTCGCGCAAGAATCGCCGCTATCGCGCTCTTGCCGCTGGCAGTCGGTCCAGCCAGAAGATAGGCGCTGCGCTTCATCTCGCGGCCGGGTCTTCCCGGCGTTCAAGAAACGACGCTAGTATCAGCAAGCCTGCCGCCACGCATATGTAGGTGTCGGCCAGGTTGAAGCACGGAAAGTGGCTCGCGCCCCAGTGAAAGTCGAGCATGTCGATGACAAATCCCCTGAATATGCGGTCGATAAGGTTCCCGACGATTCCCGCATACATGAGGCACGGCGCCACCCACGCATCCCCGAACACGGCGCGGCGCTTCCATACGAGAAACCCAAGCGCCACCACGCCGAACACCGCGAGCGGCCACACCTGCCCCTGGAACATCCCCCATGCGGCGCCGCGGTTCTCCACATACGCAAGGTTGAAGAAGCCTGGTATCACCGAAACTGCCGCAGCCCCTTTCAGGAGACCTGCGGCAAGTTCCTTGGTTACCGCGTCCGCCAGACACAAGTTGGCGACCACGGCGAATGTCACGAGAAAGCGCCTCATGCGCGGTTGCTGCGCTCCATCTCGCTCTGGCACTCCATGCATGTCTGCACGAACGGCTGGTTCACGAGACGCGGCTTGCGGATAAGCTGGCCGCACACCGTGCAGACGCCGTACGTTCCGTCGTCTATGCGGTGGAGGGCCTCCTCGATCTGCTGAATGGTGCGGTTGATCGTTCCCATCTGGCCAAGCGCCTGCAGGCGGAGAGTCTGGTTTGTTCCGTCGCCTCCGTCCGCCTCGTGGTCGTCGGACTCGTTGAAGCCCGTCGCCTTCATCGCATTCACGCCCGAAAGGGCCTTCTCGCGCTCGATGAGAAGACGCCTGCGGAAATCCTTGAGATCGTTTTCGGGGAACTTCTCCGTGGTCTGGCCCCTCTCGCGCGTCGTCGGACGCTTCGAAAGCCTGATCGAGCTGTCGTCGGTGGTTTTATCGGACGACGCCGCGGCCGCCGCGCGCTTCATCTCTTCAGCAATCGACATCGCGAATGCGACGGCTTTGGCCGTGTCGATCTCAGGCATGGGCGGCTGAACCGGCTTTGCCAAGACCGGCGGCTTGCGGATAATCCGCGGCGGCACGCGGTTCGGCACCTTCTTGTCCGCCTTTGCCGTTTGCTCCGGCGGCTCGGCCTTCTTCACCGCGGCGGCGGGTTTGCCCGCCGGCGCATTCTTGGCCGCAGGCTTCTTCGCCGCGGGCTTTTTCGCTACGGGCTTTTTCGCCGCCTTCTTCTGTTTGTCTGCCATAACACGCCTCCTTTCGAATTCGAATTCCGTATTCGAGCTGTATTATATCATATCTGCATTCCTGCGGGCAGCTTCATCCAGTCGCGTATCTCGTCCGGAAGCGGCTTCACCTGCACGATGCGCGCAAACTGCGTAGCCCCGTCCGCGCCAGGCAGCTCGAACTCGTCGCCGGCCTTCTTGCCGAGCATGTTCTGCGCAAGGCGCGCCTTTGAGGAAAGAATGCCTGCCGAAGGGTCGTTGTCCCACTCGCCGAGCACATGGTAGACGTGCTCGCCGTCAGGCGCAGCCACCACTACGCTCACGCCGGGCATAACCTCTTCGACGGATGCGTCTGCGAAATCGCTCGGCTTCACAACCTCGAGGTCGGCCTGCATGAGCGTCTGCTTCTGCATGAGCGCGCGCTGCTCGTCCTTCGCATACTGGTATTCGGCGTTTTCGCTGAGGTCGCCGTAGCTCTTGGCCTCCTCGATCTTGCGCACGTTCGCCGGCATCTCCTCGTTGATGAGCTTGAGATACTCGGCCTTCCTCAGCGCGAAACTGCGGTAGCTTGTGAGGCGCGCGTACTCTTTCTTCTTCTCGGCCTTCACGACATGGGCCTCGAGCGCGGGGACGATCCTCGTCATCCTCACGACTATCGTGTGGTGGGTCGAAGGATCCCACGCGATGGACGCCTGGAAGCGCTCGAAGAACAGCACCTGGTCGCTTTCGCCGAGCCACGAATAGACCTTCTCCAGCCACTTGGTGTCCGCGAACAGGCGGCGCACGATGTTCTGCATCTTGAGCGTCTCGCCGCCCTGGCGCCCCTCGCCAAGAGCAATCGCGTGCGTGAGTATCGTTATCAGCGAAGGCAGCTCGGTCCATTCGCGGAACTGCTCGTACTTGCCGACGATAAGAGTTATGAGGGTCGCAGGCGCCTTGGGCTGCTTCATCAACTCGGCAACCGCCGCGCGGCACGCGCCGTCGCCGCCGAACTGCGAAACCACCTCGGCCACGGCCGTGAAGCACAGATCGGGCAGAGCCTTGCAGATGCGCGATTTCGCCTCGTCGTCCACGGCGAGGAACGATATCATCGCGCCGACCTCGCGCGCGGGAAGCGTGGCGGCCGCCTTGACGAAACGCTTGCGCTCCCAGAGATACTCGCGCATGCCGGCCGCCGGCGGATTGGAGAAGCCGAGATCGCGCACAAGGCACGCCAGGCGCGCGAAGAGCGCGTCATCTACCTTTCGCGCCGCAGTAACCGCGAACACGAGCCTCTCTTCGATCTTCGCCTTGGCCGCATCGTCGGACGTGGCGAACCTGCCCTGCGCGACGTACTCGCGAACGGATGCGAGGATGAGCTTGGGGTCGGTCTCGTGCGAAAACGCCGTTAGCCACCCGTCGCCATAGTCTTCCGCGGCCTCCTTCAGCTGGATTGGCTCGGTGCGCTTGACGGGTATCACGACGAGCTCGTCGCGGCGAAGCTCGGCGCGGGCCTTCTCCCAGAAATCCTTCCAGTTGACGGACTTCACGAAGCCGTTCGCGACGCAGATGTTCTCAAGCTTGACAACGGGCATGTCGCCATAGCTCTTGAGCACCGCCTTCACGAAATCGCCCGGCTTGTCGCGCAGCATCGCCTCGAAGGCCTGCGGATCGCTCTGGCGCAGCACGAGAATGTGGTTCTCGGGCGCGCGCTCGAGCATGTCGGTCGCGGCGGCGTAGGTGAACTGGTGGCCTTTGCGCGTCTTGAAATCGACGGTCATGCGGCGGTAGAAGTAGTCGACGCGCTTCACGACGCCGAGCCCCCACGTGTCGTTCAGCACAAGCGAACCCTGCTGGAACGACATCAGCTTCTCAAGCCGCATCAGCGACTCGTCGAGAGGACGCCCCCCGAATTCCACGCCGTCCAAAAAAGAAAGAAGAAGACGGTCCTTCGTCGTCTTCTTCAATGCATCCCTGATTCCCTCCGCCTGCATCTGCTTCGCAAGCTCCGCACGGTTCGCCTTGACGAGGGCGAATGCACCCTCGAAGTCCTGTCTCTCGGCGCATTCGCCAAGCTGGCTCAATGCGGCTTTCGTATCTGCCATTTTGCTCAATCTCCTATTGTGGTAAAATCAATTGACGGAAATTATACCAAAAACCGCCGCACCCGCGCAAATGCCAAGGCTCAAACCTTGGGCAGCTTGGCGAAGGACGCCTCCAGCTCCCCGTCGGACGGCACGTAGTCGCCCATCAAATGGTCGTTGAAAGCCTGGTATGCAGTCATGTCGAAATAGCCCGTTCCGGTAAGTCCGAAGAGTATCGTCTTGGCCTCTCCGCTCTCGCGGCATTTGATCGCCTCATCCATCGCGGCGCGTATGGCGTGGCTCGACTCTGGCGCGGGCAGGATGCCCTCGGTGCGCGCAAAATACTGCGCCGCGGCAAATACGTCGGTCTGCCGCACGCTCGTCGCCTCCATCAATCCCTGGTCGTACAGCTCGGACAGAATGGGGCTCATGCCGTGATAGCGAAGTCCGCCCGCGTGGCTGGCGGACGGTATGAAGTCCGCACCGAGCGTGTACATCTTCGCGAGCGGGCATATGCGGCCCGTGTCGCAATAGTCGTAGGCGTATCTGCCGCGGGTCAGCGACGGACAGCTCGCCGGCTCGACCGCCAAAATGCGGTAGTCGTTTTCGCCGCGAAGCTTCTCGCCCATGAACGGCGCAATCAATCCGCCGAGATTCGATCCGCCGCCGGCGCAGCCGATGATCACGTCGGGCTTCTCGCCGAGCTTGCGGAAAGCGGCCTGGGCCTCGAGGCCTATGATGGACTGGTGAAGGACAACCTGGCTGAGCACCGAACCCAGCACATACCTGTAGCCGGGGTTGCTCACCGCGGCCTCGACCGCCTCGGAAATCGCGCAGCCGAGCGAACCCGTGGTGCCGGGATGCTCGCGGTTTATCTTCTCGCCCACCTGCGTAGTCATCGACGGCGAAGGCGTAACGGAAGCGCCGTATGTGCGCATTACTTCGCGGCGGAACGGCTTCTGCTCGTACGAACACTTCACCATGAACACGCGGCAGTCGAGCCCGAAGAACGCGCACGCCATCGAAAGCGCCGTTCCCCACTGTCCCGCGCCGGTCTCGGTCGTCACGCCCTTCAGTCCCTGCGCCTTGGCGTAGTACGCCTGCGCGACGGCCGAGTTCAGCTTGTGCGAACCCGAAGTGTTGTTGCCCTCGAACTTGTAGTATATCTTCGCGGGCGTGCCCAAAGCCTTCTCGAGAAAGTACGCCCTTATAAGAGGAGAGGGACGGAACATCCTGTAGAAGTCGCGTATCTCCTTCGGAATCGGGAAGAACGCCGTATGGTCGTCAAGCTCCTGCTTGACGAGATCGTCGCAAAACACAGGCGCAAGGTCGTTGGCCGTGCACGGCTTGAGGGTGGACGGCATGATGAGCGGCGCGGGCTTTTTCTTCATGTCCGCGCGCACGTTGTACCACTCGCCGGGCACTTCGTTCTCTGAAAGATAGGTCTTGTAGGGTATGTTGACTGACATTGCGATTCCTCCTGTTGCGGATATTCTACCAAAAAATGAGCAAAGCGGCTCGCGAGGACACTCGCGGGCCGCTTCGAACCATCGGCGGAAATCATTACATCGCTGCACCGATGATCGCGCCGACAATTCCGCCGAGGATGGATGCGCCAATGGTGCAGAGTCCATCGCTGGCATGCGTGTCGTGATGATGGTGCACATGGTGCTTCGGCGGCGGAGGAGGAGGGGGCGGAGGCGCGCATTTCACGACAACCGTGTGCCGAGGCGCGGGCTTGGCATGGACATTGCCCCTGTGCGCAACGTGCGTCACATGCTTCGCAACCTCATGCCGAGGCGCGGGCTTGGCATGCGCGCCACCTTTGTGAGAGGGCGTCGCTACGGCAACCGGCGCCTTTCCGCGTGGCGGCGGGTTGCCCTTTGGCGCAGCGGCGGCGGTTCCGCAAATGGCGCAGCACATCATAAGCGCCATCATCGTCTTTTTCAGTGTCTTGTTCATTGTCGTGTTCCTTTCATCATTCGGCGCAAGCCCATTCTCGCGCTTACATGTGGTTAGGAACACTCGCCCAAACTTTCTGACAAAGAATTATCGCCTAGCAATCGCCAGCGCCGCTCGCCCCCCGCGCCGCCAACTCTCGCGTCCCTCTAGTCTCAAACCCTCTCGTCCCTCGCGCCTCTCGCGTCCCTCGCGCCCTTCTAGCCACGCTAGCGGCCACTCAAAAGCAACGCGGGAGCCTCTGACGGCTCCCGCGCATCGGCGGCAACTCGCGCCCCGCCGCCATCTAGCCCAAACCAGGCTTAGTACACGGTGAAGGTTGTGCCGGGAATAAGAAGTGTCGCCTTTAGTGCCAACACTTCTTCCTCTGTCAAAGCCGCATCATACACGCGCCAGTCATCGAGGAGATAGCCCTCGCCAGAAACGGCGCTATAGTTCTTCGCGGTGCCGTGGATTGATCCAAACTGCCCCTGTCCACCTATAGTCGAAGGCAAAACCGTATCGACAGTCACAGAGCGGCCATCGACATAAAGTGTCGTGCCGTTTGCATCCGCTACGAATGTAATGAGATGCCAAGTGTTCATAAGATCTGTAACGCCAGTTACAGAGACGACATCGCTACCAGCAGCACCACCCGTCCAAGACACAAGCGATACGGTGGTCGAATTCTTCACCACCAAGGCAATACCGGCGTTCCATCCGCTTCCAAAGTTCCAAAGAATCGTGTTGTTGGCTTCTTTGATTTTGATAAGCGTCGTTGCTGTCATCTCGCCAGCGTAGAAAGGCGACTTCCCTGATGTGTTTGAGTCATAGTAAGGCTTGTATGAACTGCTGAACACACCCGCCTTGCCACCGCATCTTGAATTGTCGAATGAAGGATTCAGATTCCCGATGTTGTACGTCGAATCGGATGCTATCGAGTTGGCTGCGTCAAAGTCGTAGTGCATAAAGTTCGTGGGGGTCTTGATCGTAGCCGACACAGTGTTACCGCTTATGGTTGTCGTAAAGCGTCCGCCAGCTTTTACCGAAATCGTTTCAGCGGTCAATGTTGTCGCCTGCGGCGCAGTGAAGAGCGTCAACACATCGCCGACAGAGAGTCCAGACGGATCAACATTGGAGGTATCAAGCGATGGAACACATCCAGAAGGAAGATTCCACGCCGACGCCGTTGTTCCAGTCGCCGATGGCTTGAGCGTAAGCGAACCAAGAGCCGAAGGTGCCTTCGCGAGGTTGATAGAGGCGCACCCTTTGGCAACGACATCAACACCTGTAAGGTTGCTGGCGGCATTACTCAACTCCAGCTTCGCTCCATCAAGGACAAGAGTTCCCGTCGTGGCCGAGCCGTTCACATTGTTCGCGTTGACGACGGGGAATGTTCCCGTGCCGCGCACCGTGAGCGTATAGCCGTTGAGTCCAAGCCTCGCATCTTTCCAGCCACTGTGCACCAGACCCCAGCCCGCGCCAACATCAACAAGCGCATCGCCTGTAAGAACGAGCGAGGAAATCTGGCGGCTACCGCTCGTAATCGCGGTCGTGCCGGAATACGTCACCGCACCGGAGTAGACGCCGCCGGAAAGAATGCCCTTGCCGGCAACCGTCAGCGCGACGGCACCGTCTCTATTAGCGACATTGTTGATGTCAACCGTACCGCCGTCTTCAACGACGACCTGCCTCTGCGCCGTGTATGCCCAACTAGCCTGATATTCGCCATATCCGCCCGCAGCCGTCGTCGAGAGCGCACTGCCCGGCTTGACAGTGATGCCACCCGTCATCGTGTTGGCATGGGCGAGAACAACTGTTCCGTATGTCTCCACCGCGCCTGCGCCCGAGATTGCAGCGCTCTCGGTGACACCATTGAGCCTAAGCACCGTGCCAGAATCAAGGCTGATTCCCGTAGTTGCGGAAATGTTGGCATTGCGCGTGAACGTCGCGCCGTTCTTGACGCTAATGTTGGCGGCCGTGATCGTTCCGTTTCCAGAGAAGGTCGCCACGCCGGTTCCCGTGATGGTTAGCGAACCGAGCGAGTATGTTCCGGAAACCGTGATCGTGGCATTATCGGAAAGTTCAATGATCGCGTCGCCGTCGTTGTCAGGCATCACAGAGTCAACCCAGTTCGCCGTCGTATCGAACGCAACAGTCCCGCTCGCCTGAAGCGTAGGCACGGGCGGCATGATGGTGAGCGTCCCATCGGAATACGTGACGCGCGGATTTGAAACCACATCGCCGTTTGCATCGTAGAGGATGACGTTGGCGGGCTGGGCACTCGTCGAAAGCGCGATGACGTCGGATGCGCTCTGCAACTGCGCCGCGAGCGAACCGCCCTGCACGACGGTGATCGTCGCCGTCGGGCGGCTCTCACCGACATTGAGCGTGACGCCCGAGCCAACCGTAATCGTACCGGAAGACGCCGTAAGCGCAGCCGGCGTCACGACGACATCGGACAAGGTTTGCGGACCCTTGACAAACGATATGTTCCCATTGAGGCTCATTTCTGATGTTACATCAAGGTTCCCTGTCAACAAGGCGATTGCACCACCTTTAAACACCGCCCTGTCCAGCGTTCCAGAACCAGCAAAACCATCCTGCATAGCGATATAACTACTTTTCGTAGTGGCTGAACCTCCATCAAGGGTAAGAGTTCCAACCCAAACCCAACGACCGATATTGCTTACCAATGACGCTCCTTCGCGAACAATAACTTCGGTCTTGGCCCAAGGATCACCGTCCGCATTCGATCCATCAAGATTCGTGTATTCATTAAGCGTAACCTTACCTCCAACAATATCAAACGTGCCCGCGCTGCCCACAGCAGAACGGATATTGGTGAACGAGAGCTCTCCTGCTCCAGTCTTTGTCAACTTGTAAGTGCCGAATCCAAGATACGATGCCGCGCCGCTCTTTCCGCATCCTATCTTGTTTGCGCCGCCAACCGTCGCGTCGCCAGTAAGCGTGAACGCCCTAAGTGTTCCCGTAGAGAATTCACCACCGGAAGATGTGAGCGCCCAAGGCCAGTCGCCCACACCCGCGCCCTCGATGGAGAAGGCGTTTGATTCAGAAACCGCAAGACCGTTCAGATCGAATGTTGCGCCATTCTCCACGACAATTGAAGGCGACTCACCTAGTACTGCCGCCGAGCCCTGCTTCAAGACGCCCGACTTGACCACAACCTTTTCGCCTGCGACAAGAGAACCGCTTGTTCCTTTCACCAATGTCAAGACTACGTTTGGCGCTGCGTTGATCGTAAAATCGTTCAACAAAACAGTTTCATCTATTGTAAGTGTTGTCGAAGCAGTAAGATTGATGGTCACGTTTCCAGATGTAGGTGCTTCACCAATTGCGACGTCACCTTGCTTCCACGTACCATCGCTCCAGTTCTTCGCTGTTCCATCGAGCGTCAGCGAATACTCAGGAATATCATCATTCGGCCAGACATAGGTGCGCATTTCCGTCACAGAAAGCAACTTGTCAAACACTGCAATACCTGTAATCTTGGCTCCCTGTGCAGCGCGCCAATTCGTGTTCTGCGAGCCGCTCCTCATACCACCGACTGTCACGCCCCAAAGCTTATCAGTACCACCCTTAAGTCCACTTTCTCCAAAAACCTGCGTAAATGCGGTTTCAGGCGGGTTCGCACTGGCATACAAATAGGTGCCAGAACTGTTTTTGTAAGTGAACGCATACATTCCGCTTGAAGGGAACACCCCTGCAGCCGACGTAGTACCATTGTCCGCCCAACCATTGTTGTACCACATGCCCCATAGCTTATTTTCCGCCTGAAGATCTACGCCGGTACGATCTTTTGAATAATTGTTGCCGTCATTGCACTGCGTAGCAATAACTTTGGCCTTTTCTCCTTTAACAAAATCTGAGTACTTGACAAGCAAAGTGACACCGCTTGACGACATATCGGCGCTAAAATTAATGTCAACACCAGAGTATGTACTGGTTATCTCAATAACCGAGTTGTTGTCCCTCAACGTGTTATCGTTGAGGTTTAGCGTGTAGCCTGTCTGCGATGCTGTAAAATCACCGTCCCAGACTGCGACTGGTGTCGCCGCCCACGCCTCGCTTGTTGCGAATACGGCGAAGAGTATCGCCAGCACCCGCGTTGTAGCCTTTGTCAGTTTTTGTATCATACCACACACCTCAGCCCCTCGGTTTTTATCGGAGCGGTGCGGGAACTGGACACCTCCTCCGATGCACCGGATGAGGCGTGTAGGAATACCCTGAAAGATACATCGGAAGAGGCGAAACTGCATTACGGCAGTGCCTGTCGATGCGTCTTTCTGGATGTTCGCTCCTACACTTTCATCCGACGCAGTCCCATACGCGCTTGGCGTCACTTTGTGCCGCCTGCACGCGCGGGAATTCTAGCTGCCAATTTGTGGGCTCGTGCCCACCTATCAACAGATGGTGCTATTATACCATATTCTCTCGCCCGTGCGCAAGTGCGTCGGCGACGAAAGAACATAAACCGGGAGATAAACTGGGAGAGCGGGCGGGACGCCCGCGCCCCCAATGAAAGAGTGCTCGCGCTTGTCCGCGGGCGGGACGCCCGCGCCCCCAGTGAAAAGCCGCTCTCCGCCCCCTCTAAATAGAAGCCCTATATAGACTTTACCCCAAATCCTATATAGACTTTACACTAAATCCTATATAGACTTTACTCCAATCCCTATATAGACTTTAACCAAAACCCTATATAGGGTTTCCCCCAATGCCTATATAGGGTTTACCATAAATCCTATATAGGGTTTACCCTAAAGTCTATATAGGGTTTGCTTTCTGGGGGTAGTGGTAGATAAAGCCCAAGCGGGGACAGCAACTGTAAATTTCAAGCGACATTTTCGAGCATTGTCTAAGGGTGCGGAAATTTAGTCCCTGCGCGTCAGCGCATGGAAAAGACAGGAAG
>CACYQU010000017.1 GCA_902776615.1 uncultured bacterium | reverse complement strand
GGGCTACTTCGAGTACGACTCCAAGAAGTCCGGCGGCGTCACGATCTCGCACCTCCGCTTCGGCAGCGACATGATCCGCTCGCCCTACTTCATCAACTCTGCCGACTTCACGGCGTGCCACTGCTTCCCGTACCTCGAGAAGTACGACATGCTCAAGGCCGCGAAGCCAGGCTCGGTGTTCCTCCTCGCCTCGCCCTACACGGCGGCTGAGATATGGGACCACATGCCCGATGAGGTAGAACAGGCGATTATCGACAAGAAGCTCCGCTTCTACGTGATCGATGCGGCGAAGATCGCCCGCGAAAACGGAATGGGCACGCGTACGAATACGGTTCTCCAGACCGCGTTCTTCAAACTCTCCGGCATCAAGCTCGCCAAGGCCGACGGCACGGAGCTCGACCCCATCCAGGTTCTCAAGGACTACGCCGAGAAGGCCTACTCCAAGAAGGGCCAGGAAGTCGTCGAGATGAACTGGAAGTGCATCGAGGCCGCCAGCGCCGCGATCGAGGAGGTCAAGTATCCTGCGGCACCTGCCGGCAAGCTCAAGATGCCGCCGGTGGTCGCGGCGGACGCGCCCGACTTCATCAAGAACGTCACCTCGAAGATGATCGCGCAGAAGGGCGACACGCTCAAGGTCAGCGAGCTCCCCGTCGACGGCACGTGGCCTACCGCCACTACCCAGTGGGAGAAGCGCAACGTTGCGGCGTTCATCCCGCAGTGGGATCCGACCGCGTGTATCCAGTGCGGCAACTGCCTTGCGATCTGCTCGCATGCGGCTATCCGCATGAAGGTCTACAACGACGGCGATCTTGCCGGCGCTCCCGCGACGTTCAAGTCCGCCGAGGCGAAGGCGCTCACCAAGAACTTCGGTTCGAAGGTCACGATCCAGGTCGCTCCTGAAGACTGCATGGGCTGCGAGCTCTGCGTTGTCCAGTGCCCGATGAAGGCGAAGGGTGCGCTCAAGATGGTGGAGCAGATTCCTCTCCGCAAGACCGAGGCCGAGAACTGGAAGTTCTTCCTTGGTCTCCCCGAGGTCGATCCGGCCAAGCTCGATACCCGCAAGCTCCTCGACAGCCAGCTCAAGAGACCGCTCTTCGAGTTCTCCGGCGCGTGCGCGGGCTGCGGCGAGACGCCCTATGTCAAGCTGCTTACCCAGATCTGCGGCGACAGGCTTCTCATCGCGAACGCCACGGGCTGCTCGTCGATCTACGGCGGCAACCTGCCTACGACCCCGTACTGCCAGCGCGCCGACGGACGCGGCCCGGCGTGGTCGAACTCGCTCTTCGAGGATAACGCCCAGTTCGGTCTCGGCATGCGCGTTTCGGCCGACAAGCTCCACGGCTTCGCCATGGAACTCGTCGACAAGGTCATCGCGCACGAGAAGACGCCGGCCGAGATGAAGGCGCTCTGCGAGAAGATCAAGGCCGTCAACCAGTACGACGAGAAGGGCCAGGGCGTCGAAGAGATGCGTGCGCTCGTAAAGGAGCTCAAGAAGGGCTGCGAGGCCGGCAAGGCCAATGGCTGCCCGATCTGCGCTCAGCTCCTCGCGGTCGCGGACAACCTTGTCCGCAAGAGCGTGTGGGTGCTTGGCGGCGACGGATGGGCTTACGACATCGGCTACGGCGGGCTTGACCATGTTCTCGCTTCCGGCAAGAACATCAAGATTCTCGTCATGGACACCGAGGTGTACTCCAACACCGGCGGTCAGGCTTCCAAGGCGACACCTACCGGCGCGATCGCGAAGTTCGCGGCGAGCGGCAAGGTGCAGGCCAAGAAGAACCTCGGCCTCATGCAGATGCAGTACAAGGATGTTTACGTCGCCTACGTGTCGATGGGCACGAACCCGGCCGCAACGGTGAAGGCCTTCAACGAGGCTGAGAACTACAACGGCCCGGCGATCATCATCGCGTACGCGCACTGCATTGAGCAGGGTCTTCTCACGAAGACGGGTCCTGCGCACCAGAAGGCGGCGGTGGAGTCCGTCCACTTCCCGCTCTGGACGTACAACCCGGCGACCGGCAAGTTGAAGCTCGACTCGGCCGACAAGTCCGATACGGTCTCGTTCGCGAAGAACGCCGTCTCGAAGGAACTCGGCGAGAACCGCTTCAAGCAGCTCGTGAAGAAGGTCGGCGAGGAGAAGGCGATGGCGATGCTCGAGAAGTCCGAACAGGGCTTCAAGGAGAACTACGCGCTTCTCAAGAAGCTGAGCGAGATGTAAGGCTCGGTAGGGCGCGATGACCTCATCGCGCCGCATGTCGAAACGGGGGCGCGGCACTTGTGCCGCGCTCTCGTTTTTTGGTATAATGTAGATGTTCTGAAGATGTGCATGCTTGACGAGATACGCACGAAGCGAGATGAAATCTACGCTATCGCGAGGAAGCACAAAGCCGAAAAGCTTTGGGTTTTCGGTTCGTGTGCCCGCGGAGAGGAATCTCCTGACAGCGATCTCGACCTGCTGGTCAAGTTCAATGGCGATATCGGGCTTCTTGAATATTCCACTTTTGAAAGAGAATTGTCCAGTAAGCTGGGTAGACGTGTGGAACTCACGCGCAACACTGTCCTGATGCGCGAGCCACGATTTGCTGCAAGGGTGTGCAGGGAGGCGGTAGTGGTATGAAGATCACTGGCGGCAACTATCGTGACGAGACGCGAATCGTCCATATGCTTCAGGCGCTGGAGCGGCTTGAACTTGAATCTACCGGTGTGGCGACTGTGGATGAGTTGTCGTCCAATGACCAGCTTTCACGAGCCATCATGTATGATTTCATCGTTCTTGGGGAGGCTGCGAACAACGTTACCGATGTGTATTGCGCTTCTCATCCTGAAGTGCCTTGGCAAGACGTGTCTGGCTTTCGCCATAAGCTTGTGCATGACTATTCTGGAATCGACTTCGGCATCTTGTTCGATGCGCTGAAGACTGACGTCCCGAAATTGCTGTCGATGGTTCGAGGACTTGTCGCAGAGTTGCCCCCCGAACCATCTTCTCCGCCCAACCTGACAGATTTTAAATGACTTCAATCCGAAACCTGAAATGAAAGGAAGCCTGACAACTCAGTAACCGGACCATAGGCGGGCAACGCCCCGCCGCATAAACAATTTGCGCTGCAAAGCGGTCGTCAGTAGAAATGTAGGAAGTTTCGAGTTGGACGGCACTTGCAGAGGAAACGCGACAGCGTTTGCCTCTACTCGTGTTTCCAACAAGGCAATTCCTACAGCCTCTACTGAGATGCGAGTAGAGGTTTTCTTATGTTCTCGATTCGTGTCTGACTGGGGAGCGGCAACATGGAACGAGGACTGGCTCAATCCTTGTGAGATGAACCTAAAACAAGAGCATGCATAAAACAGGATAGGAAGGATAAACAGCATGTCGAAAGCAGAATCGCCGAATGGTTTGGACATGGTGGATACTATGCAAGTCAAGGGTGTATTGCGCAAGCCGCCCGAAGTGCTGTCACACAAAGATGTTGACGGCGAGGCGCGGAAAGCATACGATGAACTTTTTGCAGATTATGTTCGCATCAAGGAATTGCTCATAGAACTTGGGGAATTTTGGAATCCTATTCGAAACGCCTTCCCGGGACTTAAGGGATGCCCGTGCTGGCGTGATGTAGGGATAGGTGACGACTCTAGACTTCCAGCCCAGGTGCGAGTTGCAAAAGAAAGCGAGGCGATACGCCTGCTTGATGAGTATAATAAGAACCGTACCGCATATGTTACCACTTATCGAGACCGATTGGGGACAAACCTCGAAACGTATCGAAAGCTCAGGGAGGCATTGAAAGAGGTCGCGAAACAAAGTTCGGTTCTGGATGCTCATTGGCGGGAGGCAATGCGCACGTTGCTAGAAGAGGCGGCGAGCACAGAGGATTCGGATGTCGCAAAGCTAATCAATGAATCCTTCCCGAAGATGTCTTTCTGGGAAAAAGCATCGTCGAAACTGTTGGATTTGCGAATTGGATTGCGAGATTACATGCAGCGTCTTGAGCGTCAGCGTCTTGAAGGTACACGCGAGGAGCATTAAAATGGCTAACAGGTTTCATGCTGAAAACAGATGGGTCGAGAACTTACGTCTGGCATACGTAAAACATGAGTATCGGGCTACGTCTGACTACCACAAGGAGACACTTTGCCATGAGGTAAAGTCATTCTGGATAGGTGACGTGGAGGAGGTCTGCGGGGATTTCCCAGAAGAGCAGAAAGACGAGCCCATCGTGCCTGACGCCAAATCTGCAACTTGGTGGCGTGTCGCCGGTGGTATCGTGAAAGGGATATTAGCGGCGATTAGGGAACCCAGTGAATCAGAAAAACTTAAACATTATCCGTCTGTCCGTTTCCGCGATGGGAATGTTTATTATATTGATGATAAAGCGGAATACAGTCGCTTCATGGAAATAATGAAAGAAGCGTGATGGAAGAAGATATGAAGGAGTCGGTAAAGACATGGGCGGTACTTGTGTCCTCCGTTGCAGGGGCGGCCTATGCTGTGGTGAAACTTTGCGACAAGACCGTGGATTTTATTCGCAAGTTGAAGCCAGCTACTAAGCAGCATGTGGGCGAAAAGATGTCGACCATCAAAACAGTTTAACATTCTGCCTGATTTCACAGGCATCGCAATCATGTATTCGAAGTTCGCGGCGAGCGGCAAGATGCAGGCCAAGAGAGCCGTGTAATTTCGAAAATGAAATTCGGAATTGCATGGCTTCGCGGAAACATTGAAAGTTTCTGGCCCTTAAGAGAGTTTCTCTGCGGTGCTCGTCAGTTGTTCAACTTATAATCTAATATATGCGCGTCTTGCCATTGCGATTCGATTATAAGTTTGATATAATACGTCGCGTAACGGCAAGAAAGGAAAGTCGCCAGATGGAAAGTCGCCAGATGGTAATACGAAGAGATTTCCTTGAAAAAGTGCGGCCATTTGTCCGGCTTGACATTGTAAAGGTCCTGACGGGGCTGCGCAGAAGCGGTAAATCTGTTCTTATGGAGCAGATAAGGGATATGATTCTCCGTGAAATCGACCCTGCCGGGAAATACCTGTATGTCAATCTTGAAGAGGACGAGAACAGACACTTCTTGCAGAAAGGTGTTTTACACGACTATGTGGTCAAGACGGCGGACGCCAACAAGCCTTCCAAGACATACGTGTTCCTCGACGAAATCAGCGACGTTGAGGAATGGGAGAAGTGCGTCAATTCGCTACGGACGAGAGATTTCATCGATCTGTATGTAACAGTTTCCAACTCAAAACTGCTTTCAGGAGAGCTTGCGACATATCTTACGGGACGCTTTGTCGAGATAAAGGTATCGCCGTTTTCATTCCGCGAGTTTTTGGAGGTGCAGCCCGGCAAAGACAGTGGCGCTGCCTTTGACGCATATCTAAAATCTGGCGGGATGCCGTTTCTGGCGCATCTCGGCTATCGGGAAGAGCCTTCAAGAGAATACCTTGCCGATCTGTATTCTTCTATCCTTCTCAAGGACATTGTCCGCCGTCACAAGATACGCGATGTCGATCTCCTTGAGCGGATAATCGGGTATGCGATGAGCGAGTCTGGACACGTGTTCTCGGCGGCGAGCATACAGCGATACCTTAAGAGCGAGCGTAGAGCCGTCGCGTTCGACACTGTGATGAACTATCTCCGCTTTGGCGAAGAGGCTTTTCTGATCAACTCCGTCAAGCGCGAAGACCTGATGGGGAAACGGATTCTGTCCGTTGATGAGAAGGTATATGCCGCCGACCACGGAATGCGCCGTGCGGTTGTCGGGGGAAACGCCATGCGGGATATCGACAGGACGCTGGAGGCCATCGTCTATCAGGAGTTCCTGCGCAGGGGCTACGATGTGAGGATCGGGCGCGTGAAGGAGAAGGAGGTTGACTTCGTCTGCGAGAAGGGCGAAAACCGCATGTATGTACAGGTTGCGTACGTCATGGAAAGCGAAGAAACGCGGGAGCGGGAGTTCTCTGCACTCATGGCCGTTCCGGATCAGTATCCGAAGATGGTGCTTTCGCTGGACAAGATGGATTTTTCGCATTCAGGCATAGTCCATCGCTATCTCCCGGAATTTCTGGCTGAATGGAGATAGGCTAATCGACGCTAAAAACTTCAGTGCGGTTTGCGTCAAAGACAGCTGCGGCCGACGGTTGGAAGTTCCCGGCAAACTCTGCCTCTGCGTGAAAATATCATGGGATGGAAATTCTTGCAGGTTGAGAATCGCGCATAGACGGCCGACGGAAGAATATAGTACAATATGGGGCATGAAAGATTGTATGGCCAACAGAAGGGCAAGCAAACGCGTTGGTTGCGCATGTGTCGGCGTTGCGCTGACATGCGCGGCTTTATCTGCCGCACCGGTGGCTCAGCCGCTGCGGTTCATGTCGTTCAACATCTATGGAGCCGGATATGGCGGATTCAGCGCGGACGAGCGCGAAGACCGCGCAATCTCCGTCGTGCGACACCAGTCGCCGGACGTCATCTCGTGGCAGGAGGTGAACGCCGGCTGGTGGCAGAGCCGACTCTTCAGCGACATGACGGAATATGGCGTCGTGCGCGGCGACGAGGACGTTGCTCTCGTGCGCGCCGGCGCGAAACTATCGGAACGCCGCGCAAACTGGGTGAATCACGAGCCGCTAATGTACCGCAAAGCGCGCCTCTCCCTGCTTGATTCGGGGTTGGATTTCTACCATGTTTCGCTTCAAGTAGAGAAAAGCCTCACATGGGCAGTTCTTGAGGACAAGACCGACGGACGCCGCTTCATGGCCTTTGCGACCCATTTCTGGTGGCAAAGCAACGGCGAGGAGTCCGACGCAATCCGCGAACTGAACGCGCGCCATGTTTTGGACCGCATCGCGTCCGTCCGCGCGAAATGGGGCGATCTTCCCGTGATCGGCGGCGGCGACCTGAACTGCGAGGCCGGTTCCCTTGCGCTGAAAGCATTTGCCGCCGCAGGATACGCCGACGCGGGCGAGGTTGCGCCAGTGCGGTCGAAGATTCCGTCAGAGCACGGCAAGCTCGTGCGCGACGAACAAGGGCGCTGCCGCGGACGCGTCGGAAAGGCGGGTGAAAAGGGACATCACATGCTCGACCACATGGTTTTCGACCTGCGCGGCGCAAAGGCGTTGCGTCATGACGTGGTAATTGACGAAGAGGCGATCCACATTTCCGACCACTCGCCCGTCGTCGTCGATTTCCTCTTGCTCGACATGCCGCCGCCACGAACCGCGCCGCTCAAGATGATAGACATCGCGCATCGCGGCATGTGGGATAAATCCGTCCCGCAGAACACCGTCGAGGCGATACGCCGTGCATACGAGAGCGGGGCGCGCTGGGTCGAGACCGATTTCCACCACACAAAGTCCGGACAGATGGTGTGCATGCACGCCGATAAAGAGCTGAAGCGCTACACAGGCTGCACCAAGCGCGTCGCCGACCTCACGCCCGACGACGTCGCGACGCTCGACCTCGGCTCGGCGGACAAGCTCGACCGGCCCTACAGGATTCCGCTCCTGGACGATGTCTTGGCTGTCGTTCCAAAAGATTGCGTCCTGCAGGCGGAGATCAAGGGCTATTCGCCGCAATACGCCGACCTGTTCGACGCGGCAGTCCGAAAGGCGGGACTCACCGAAGCGAATATTGTCGTTTCGTCGTTCCAGTACGATGCGCTCAAGGACTTCAAGGCGAAATATCCAAAGTACCGCGCAGTATGGCTCGCGGCTCTGCCGCGCGACAAACCGTTCATCATCGGCGAGTGGATCGACCGATGCAAGGCGGCGAATGTCGAGGTGTTCTGCCCCGGATGCGACACGACCAGAAATGTGATGACGCTCGCCGACGCCAACGCGGTGCGTTCCGCCGGACTGGAGTTTCGCGTCTACGGCGTAAACTCGCCAGCCGATCTTCGCCAGGCCGCATATCTCGGCGCGACGGGCTTCACCAGCAACTTCTGGCGCGATGCGTTCGTGTGGGCACGCGCTCTTGCGCCAGAAGTGCCTATTTTGCTATAATAGCATTATCAAATCAGGAGGAGATGTATCATGATGTTCTCAAAGGTTCGCATTCTTGCATTGGTTTCGGCAGTTGCTGCGGTTCACTCGGCTGCGGTTGCAGATGCGGTAACGCTTGCGCCGCCCGAAGGCGTAACGACCAACGTGCTTTCGCTCTATACGGGCGACACTGCGGTTGAAGTCGCGGGACCCGGCGCAGTGAAGCTGAACCCCTCCAATATGCATACCGGCGGCACGACGCTCTCCGGCGGAACGCTCATCCTCACGGGCGATATTCCGGCGGGCGGGCCTTCGCCAGTCGGCACAGGAACATTCACCGTCTCCGGCGGAACTCTCCGCGGCAGTGGCTCCTTCGGCGGCAACATCGCGGGAACGGCCGCGTTCACCCTCGCCGGCGACGGTACGCTGACGCTCTCCGGAAGCAACGACTTCCAGTCAGGAGTGGCGATTTCCGAAGGCGTCGTGGAAATCTCCGGCGGAACGGTGACGTCCGGTTCTCGCATCGACCTTGGAACGATGTCTGGCAAGTCGGCGACGCTCCGCGTGAGCGGAGGCGCCATCACAGGTGGCGGTGGTAATTTCCAGCGCGGATATGCCGCGAACACCGAATCGGTTCTTGTGATGACGGGCGGCACTTTTGACGTTGGCGGAAAGAATTCCGTCGTCGGTTACAATGGCGGACCGGTCACGGCCAGAACCGACATTGCCGGAACCGCGTCTTTGCGGAACATCGGCAATTTCTACATCCATGCCAGCGGTGGAGCATCCTCTGTGAATGAAATCAGCGTTCACGACGGCGGCACGTTCGGATTCGCCTCGCTGTACGATGGTGCTTCCGCCTCCACGACGCTTTCCGTCGATGGCGGAACGCTCGCAAACGACTCCTCTGGCGCATCGGCCTTCAACTGGATTAGAGAATCGGTGTCATCGTTTTCCGTCGGCGATGGCGGCGTGACATTTTCGGGAACGCCTGAATCGACGGTCGTCGCGCAAATCCGCAAAGCAATGCAAGCGGCGTCCGGCTCTTCGGGCACGGCCGCCGGCGTGACGTTTGACGGCGGAGCGTGGGGCTACTATGTCGCCGGCAATGCATACAACGGCCCGACTACACTCAAGAACCAGTCCAAGCTCTTCCTTTATGCCGACGGGACCATTCCTTCCGGTTCCGTCGTCACCATCAAGGCCGGAAGCATTCTTTCAAATGGCGGCGCGGCTAAGACGGTTTCGTCGCTTGTTCTTGAAGACGATGCGATTCTCGGCTTTGGGTCGAGCGCCAATGCCTTGACGGTTTCGGGATCGATCGAACTTCCATCCCGTGCGAAGATTGCCCTCTACAATTCCGACGACCCTTCGACGACAGCCAAGAACACCAATGGCTCATACGCCGTCCTGAAGGTTCCTGCATCCTACGCCGCCGCACTCCGCACCGTCTCTTGGTCGTGCGCGACTGCGACGAGCGGCAAATCCTACACGTTCTCTGTGGCGACGAGCGGCGAAACGGCGACGCTCTCAATGACGATTGCCGCAGCATCAGTTACCTATCCGCTCGCCGTCTCCGACGATATGGTGCTTGTTGACACGCTCAAAGTCAGCGGCGACATTACCATCGGCAGCGGTGCGACGCTTGCCGCTTCGCCCATCTACGGCACGACGACCGGCGGCTCTATCACCATCGATAACGGCGGGACGCTTGATGCCTCCGGCGGCACAATCCGCCCGGTGAACGCAAGCGGCAACTCGTTCCACCTCTACCTCAACAACGGTGGAACGCTGGTCGTGAATCAGATCAACGGCGTCACTTCCGGCGCGGCCGCGAACGAGGCACAGGCGACGGCCATGTTCCACTTCAACGGCGGGACAATCTACCCTCTCGCGTTTGGCCCAAGTGATGCCAATCGCTATCTGCTCAACTTTCAGACGGCAGTCGTTGGCGCGAACGGACTGACGATTGACATGAGCAAATGGATACGCCCTGAAGATTATACGAAATGGGTTCGCAGTTCATTGCAGGGCAAAGTAAACCACGACCCGGCCTGCACGGGCGCGGACGGCGGCATCACTGTGAAGGCGACGGGCGACGAACGGGCGCTCGTCTGCTTCGGTAGCCGTTTCGCCGGCTCGAATCTTACTGGCGGCATTCATGTCGAAGACGGCGGCATCGTCGCCCCAAACGCCGCTGCATTTGGAGGGTTGTCCCTCGTCCTTGAACCCGGTGCGCGCTTCCGCCCATACGATAATCAGACAGTCAATATTGGGAATTTGACAATTGGCGTGAACGATGCTTCCGAAGCCGTGAGGCTTGATCTCCCGACTAAATCGGTGTCTGCGCCTGGCGTTGCTGTGTCTGGCACGCTGTCCGTTCTCTCTCCCGTCGAAGTCGCATTTACAGGCAACTGGAACGACGACTCCACGGTGTCGGATGGCGTCTATACGGCGCTCGTCTATCAGGCGGCTTCGCCTGCGCTCGACACCTCGCTCTTTAGGGCACCGCCCGGTTTCTCGATTTCCTCCGAAACCGTCGCAATCAATACTGGTGACTATAATGGTTATACCGCGCTCGTTCTTACATTGGCGCAAGATGACCTCACGATAGATGGCAGTGTGGAGAAAACAATTTCAGCCGATGCCGTTTATGGCGACATCTACGTCGGCGACAGCGGCACCACGGCCAACAAATCGCTTCTTGTTACTGACGGCATCGTAACTGCCGGAACGCTCCACCTCGCCCATAAGCCGGTCGATGGCGACAACAGCAGCGAAAAGCATATCGCGACTTATGTGCAAAGCGGCGGCGAAGTGTCCGTTACAACGCTACGCTCGATGTATCGCGGTTCCAATTCGCAGTCCGGGCGCGTCAGCGCTGAAATCACGCTTAACGGCGGGTCGCTCTCCGTCGCAGGCGATGTGCAGCTGGGCTACAACCAGACGCGCCAGGGCTACGCGACGACGATAACCGTCAATGACGGCGCGTCGATGTCTGTCGGTGGAAATTTGACGCTCACATACTACAACGGCGCTCAAATGGCGCCGCAGGGGATCCTCAATGTGAACGGCGGCAGCCTGACCGTCGCCGGGGATATAGACCTCTCGCGTTGCACAAACAATGTCGGTGCTGCATACATTCAAGACGGCGGCGTTTTTCTGCGCGCTGGCGTCCTTTCGGCCGCTAACATCGTGCAGACCGTCGATTATACGCCCGTCCAGCGCCTGTTCTTCAATGGCGGCACATTTGCGCCGAACGCCGCGGCTGCGGGGCGGACGCTTTCGGGCCTTACCACGGCTCACGTCTCGGCTGGCGGTGCGATTATCGACACCTCGGATCTCCCCGCCGGCGCGACATACACAATCGCGCAGGCGCTGTTGACCGATCCCGCGCTCGATGGCGCGGCGGATGGCGGCCTTGTGAAGAAGGGCGCAGGAACGCTCGCGCTTTCCGGCGCGAACACCTACACCGGCCCCACCAAGGTCGAGGCTGGTACGCTCGTCGCGGCGAACGCCGATGCACTTTCCAGTTATGTAGAAGTTGCGGATGGCGCGGTTCTCGATCTTGGCGCGAGCGGTGCGACAGTCGCACGTATCGCCGCGAGCGGCGCCGTCGCCGGCAATCTTATTGTGACCAATGCTGTCGTTCTTGCGAACAACGGTTCGATCCTCTCCGTTGACGGCAACCTTACTCTCGGCAACCGTGCGGCGATCGACTTCAGGCTTGGCGAGGGCGAAGAAGCTCCGTCTGGCTGGACGCCCGTCGCTGCGGTGTCGGGCAGTATTAATGTGCCTGCGCGGATCAAGGCGCGGAATGCTGGCGCAAACTTTACGCGTGCTGACACTTGCGTTATTGGCGGAGTTCTCTACGCTAAGCCTTGTGTGCAGGGATTGATGCTGATAATGCGCTAAAACTTGAAATCGCAATTCCCCATTCAGGCTCTCTTTGCCGCCGCGCTGTGCGTCTCGTCGGCGTCAGTCGCGGCGGACGGCGCGAAGCCAGTCGCGCCACAAGGCAAGACGGTTGGGGTTGTTTCGATATCTAGCATCATACCGGCCGACCAGCTCGTTTCAGGAACTAACTTTCTTGTGCGTGCCGGATATCGGGTGAAGGTCGCGCCGAACGTTCCTGGCCCGAAGGTTATCTCTGCGGCCGAGCGCGCGCGACTGCTGGAGAAATTCTGGCTGGACCCTGAAATAGACCTTCTCGTCTTTTCGCGAGGAGGGCAGGGCGCGGCGGATGTCGTGCCGCTTCTCGATTGGGACTCGCTCCGCAAACGGCCGGATATGCCGGTTGTTGGCTTCAGCGACGTTACGGTTCTTCTCAATGCTATGCTGGCGAAAGGTGTAGGGCACCCTTTGTCTGGCCCGACGCTCTCCTATGCGGACCGCCTCACGTCCGCCGCCCGCGACTGGTTTTTCTCGGCGCTTTCAGGCGAGGAGCTTCCGCCGGTAAATGTCGAGCCGCTTTGCGGCGCAATACCGGAGCGTGGCGTTCGCGGATTTCCCGTGGGCGGACATTTGGAGCGGCTTTACAGGCTGTCGCGCATGGGGCTTATGCCGTCCACCGCAGGACGCATAGTGTTCATCGAATGCACGGCGAAGTATCCGCCACAGAAGGTTCGCCAGTGCTTTGACGGACTGCTCGACGGCGGCTTTCTGAATGGCGCGGCGGCGGTAGTGTTTTGCAACTTCCAGCACAAGGGCGACGACCGCGCGGCGGTCGAGGCGATTGTGCGCGAATTCGCGGCGCGGCTGGAATGCCCATCGTTCAAGGGCTTCCCCTACGGACATGTTCCGCAGATCAGGCTTATCGACTTTCGCCGTGAGCTTGCGATTTCTCCCAGCGGTACACTCAGGTTCTTCAAATAGAACGTGTTTGCGCCGGGAGCGCGGCTTGTGACCGCCATGGGGACTCCATGGCATCCGAAGAATGTGATGACGATCTCAGACGCCGACGCTATTTGCCGGAAACGGATCATAATTAAGCCTCATTTGTTCACCTTTAAGGGTGGCCTTTATTTACCCTAAGGGTGAAAGCATTTTACCCTAAGGGTTTTTATTATTTACCCTTAGGGTTTTTATTGTTTACCCTTAGGGTTTTTATCATTTATCCCTAGGGGTAAATTACTCATGCCGCCATACGAATCTGCCATGGGGTCCATGGCCGACTCGCCAGTCGCAACCGCCCTACTGAAAAGCAACCGTGGACAGCCCCCGAAACCGTTTATCTCACGCCAAGTTCGCGAAGTACGCGAAGTAATAATTATAGGATGACATTGCGAACTTGGCGGACTTTGCGTGAGATGTATTCGAAGTGTTCCAGGCTTTCATCGCATCTCATCTCCAACATCCGTCAAAGCCGGCCGATCTGGCGATTATGGTTCACAAGCGTTGACACGTGATGTTAGATGGGCTTGACCCCAGTTTGCGTGCAAAATCGGAATTTGCTATACTACAAAACATTACAACCGAAAAGGAGATTGCGTTATGATGAACAGATTTGAGTTTTGCGCTGCGCTTGCCGCGGTGGCGCTTGTTTTTGGGTGTGCGACTCGGGCTGTGCCCACGTCGAATGCCACGCTGCATACCGCCGGCGGGCCTCTTGTGCAGGCGCATCGCGGTAGCCGCGGAGAATACGACGACAACGCCCCGGGCGGTTTCGCGCTTTGTCTCGCGAACGGTATTCGCGGTTTTGAGACGGATATCCGCTTCACGAAGGATCACAACCTTGTCGTCATGCACGATGCGCGCGTCGAGCGCACGACGGACGGTACGGGCGTCGTCGAGGAGATGACGCTTGAAGAGTTCCGCAAGTGCCGCCTGCAGGCGTGTTCCGAGCCGGCCCCGACGCTTGAGGAAGTGCTGGCGCCTTTCGTCGGTCGCGACGACTTCTTCATCGAGCTGGAGATGAAGGCGTATCCCTCGCCGTTCTACACGCCCGAGGTTCTCGCGGAATACTGCCTCGCGCTAAACGTCACCGCGAAGCGCATGCTCAAGCCCGGCACCTACGCCTTCACAAGCTTCAGCGCCGAGACGATCAAGTCGATGCGCCGCGTAGACCCCGCCGCGCCCGTCGGCCACATAACGGCGAAGCCCCTCACGCAGGAGTTCATCGACGAGGCGGTCGCCCTCGGTTGCAGCTGCGTCGCGCCGCTCGCCAACGGAACCACGAAGGAGATGGTGGACAGCGCCCACAGGGCCGGGCTTACCGTCACCCTCTGGATGTGCCAGAACAAGGAGACGTGGGACGAATGCGCCGCGAAGGGAGCGGATCGCGTGACCAGCGACTACCCGATGCTTCTCAAGCGAGCGATAGAGGGCAGGCCGAAGAAAGTTGTCGCGATGGATCTCGATGCAACGCTCTGCCAGCACCGTTCGTCGATACCAGAGCACAACCTCGCTGCGCTGAAGGCGCTTGATGCGAAGTACAAGTGCGTCATGATCGGGGCTGGAAACGCGCCTCGCATCTACAGGCAGATGGGCGATTATCCGATCGATATCGTGGGCAACTACGGCATGCAGGTCGCGGAGGCTGCCGACGGCAACTTCAGAATCGTCAAGGCCGTCACGAACGAGGTCGATCGCGCATTCTTCCGCGAGAAGACCGATTGTCTGCGCCAGAAGTATGGCTATACCGAATACGAGGGCGAGCCGCTGGAGTTCCATGCGTCTGGCATGGTGACGTTCGGGCTGCTTGGAACTGCACCCTCCGCCGAGCACAAGGTCGCTTTCGACCCCGACCGCAAAAAGCGCCGCGCCATGTACCCGGAAGTGTGCGACATCTTCAAGGACTTCTCCGTATACATCGGCGGCTCGACATCGTTCGACTTCGCCGGCAAGGAATACAACAAGTACGACGCGACCCTCGCCTGGGCCGAAGACCACGGCTACACGCTCGATGACGTAGTCTTCATCGGCGACGACTTCGCGGATGGCGGCGGCGACAGCCACGTGCGCATCAAGGGCATGGACCACATCGTGATAACCGACTACAAGAAGTTCGCCGAAGCCGTCGGCGTATTGCTCAAGTAATCCACGGGCCGTTGAGAAAGGAGGCCGTTGACATGACAGTCGAGGAGCAGAAGCGGTTCAACAAGGGACAGTGGAGATTCATTCTCTGCAGCATGATAGCCTACGCGTTCTTCTATGTGACGCGCAAGAACCTTTCGATGGCCCAGCCGTACATGCTGGAGGAAGGCGCGATATCCACATACGCGCTCGGCACGATAATGACGGTTCACGGCGTACTCTACGGCGTGAGCCGGTTTGTGAACGGATTCTGGGCAGACCGTCTCAACGGGCGCATTTTCATGTCCATCGGCCTCGCGCTCTCGGCGTTGATGAACCTTCTCTTCGGCTGCTCGACGGTTACGCTCATGTTCGCGGCGTTTTGGATTCTCAACGGTTGGACGCAGGGTATGGGCTTTCCTCCGTGCGCGAAGATGCTCACGCACTGGATCCATCCCAAAGAGCTGGCGACCAAGATGTCCATCTGGAACACAAGCCACTCGTTCGGCGCGTTCGGCGCGCTTGGGCTGTGCTCCCTGATATTCGCGTGGGGTCTCGGCTGGAGATGGTGCTTCTACATACCTGCGGCGCTGGCCGGCGTCGCGGCGGTCTTTTGCTTCATCTGCGTGAAGGATTCTCCCTCCGAGGACGGACTCCCCGAGCTTGAGATCGGGGAACAGGGAACGGGGAACGGGGAACAGGGAACGGGGAACGGGGAGCGGGGAACAGGAGAGAGGAAAATAACGACCGCCGACCGGCGCCGTCTCGTTTTCGGCAACAAGGTGATATGGCTCGTGGCGACGGCGAACTTCTTCGTATACATAGTCCGTTTCGGATTCCTCGACTGGGGCCCGACTTTCCTCAAGCAATACAAGGGAATCCCGGTCGCGAAGGGTGGGCTCATGATAATCGGCTTCGAGCTTGCGGCCGTCGTCGGCACCATTTTCGCAGGGTGGATAACCGACAAAGTGTTCAAAGGCCGCGGCGTGAGAACGTGCGTGTTCTGCATGCTGTTTGCGGCGCTTTTCGCGTTCGGCTTCTGGTATCTGCCGGACGGCGCGCCGGCGTGGGCGGCGCCGCTTCTGCTGATGGGCGCGGGGTTCTGCATATACGGTCCCCAGGCGCTTATCGGAATCGTCGCCGCGAACCAGGCGACCAAGGAGGCCGCGGCGATGGCGAACGGCTTCACCGGCATCATGGGTTACGCTTCCACGATAGTCTCCGGTATCGGTATTGCGTTCATCAAGGAGCATTTCGGCTGGGGCGTTACTCTCTGCTCCATCGCCGGCTTCGCCATCGTAGGCATGGTGCTGTTCCTCTGCGCGTGGTCCGCCCGCGCCGATGGTTATGGCGACCGTCGCGATTGATTTCCGTTTGAATCACTGGAGGATTTGGTGTATATGTTCGACAAAATTGTGGTAACTGCGGCAAACGAGGCGCAGGCTAGGGGCTATCGTGCGCAGACGCGCGGCGACAGCCGGGTTGTGGTGATAGCCGACCCCGGCGGACGCCGCGTGGGATCGCTTGGCGCAACCGTGAACGCGCTCCGCAAACTACGAGGCCTTTCGGGCAGGGTTCTCGTGTGCCATTCGGGTGGGGACGCAAGGCGAACGCCCGGATACGCAGCCATGGGCAAGGCGTTCGTGCCGATGCGCGACGGACGCAGCATGTTCGCCCACATAGTCGAAACGATGGAGAAGCTTTCGCTGCCGGCGAAAGGCGGACTGCTCGTATGCTCAGGCGACGTGCTGCTCGATTTCGACTACGCCTCGGCCGACTTCACCGCGAAAGGAGTTACGGGGGTTGCATATCCAGACGGTCCGTTCGAGGCGCGCCGCCACGGCGTGTACGTGGCCGAAGGGGGCGCGTCGGCGAGAGGCGTGTTGCGCGTAAGGGACTTTCTGCAGAAGCCAGAGGTGTCGAAGGGGCGCCATCTGATCGACACCGGAATAATGTTCATCGACTGGCCGACGGCCGAAAAGATGAAGTCGCTGCCTGTAGAGGGCGACATATACGACGAATTCCCCAAGATGCTTCTCGCGGGATTCGCCCCTTTCAGCGTGAACGTGATGCCGAAGTGCGTATTCTTCCACATAGGTTCTTCGCGCGAACTCCTTTCAAGGCTCGGCGACGGAAACACTTATGTGGATGCCGTGTCGTGCAAGCTCGACCTCGCAGGCGAGAATATCGTGACCAATGTTCCGCCGGGACGTTTCGCAAGACTGTCGCTCGCCAAGGGCGAATGCCTTACGTGCCTGCCTCTTGGCGAAGACGAATGGTACGATCTACGGTATCGCATAGACGACAACTTCAAGACGGACGGCCTTTGGGAAAAGCACGGCCTCGCCGAAAAGATGAAGCGCGTCAACTACGCCAGGCTCATTTCAATGCGCTCGCGTGTGCGCGTGGAGTTGCCGCTTCGCATAGACCTCGCCGGCGGATGGAGCGACACGCCGCCGATCTGCTACGAGATGGGCGGCGCGGTGATGAACGCCGCAGTGAGGCTTGAGGGGTGTCGTCCGGTAGTCGTGGAGGTGGCCCGCATACCTGCGCGCGAGGTGCGCGTCGAAAGCGTTGACCTCGCGGAAAAGGGCGTTCTCACGACGCGCGCGGAGATTTACGGCGAGAAGGATCCTCACGACTGGTGCGCCCTCGTGAAAAGCGCACTTGCCGTCACCGGCTATGCGTTTTCGCAGGGTGGACTTGACATAAGGATATTCGCCGATGTTCCGAAAGGAAGCGGAATGGGCACCAGCTCCATCCTTGGCGCGGCGCTTGTGCAGGCGCTTCTCACGGTTGCGGGGCGTCCGCACGACCCCGATTCCGTCGCAATGGCGACGCTGCGGCTGGAGCAGGAGATGCGAACGGGCGGCGGCTGGCAGGACCAAATGGGCGCGTTGTATCCGGGCGTGAAGCTGATCGAAACCCAAAAGGGCGAGGAGCAGGCGTTTCGCGTGCGTCGCCTTTCCCCCAAGGCGGAGAAGGCCTTTGCCGCGTATCTGCGCGACAGGGGAGTGTTGTACTTCACCGGACAGAAGCGCATGGCGCGCAATGTGCTGCGCGGAGTTCTCGCTTTTTACGCGGCCAACCCATACGGTATCGCCCATGCGATAGTTTCAACTCTCAAGCGGGATGCCGTGGCCTGCTTCCGCTCGGTGTCGCGCGGCGACTGGCGCGGATTCGCTGCCGCCGTTAACGCGTACTGGATGAACAAGAAGGCGCTCGATCCGGGAAGCACCAACCCGCAGGTGGAGAGCATAATCGCGCGAATCGCGCCGTGGACAGAGGCCGTTTCGCTTGCCGGCGCAGGCGGTGGAGGATTTCTCTTCGCCGTTGCGAAGTCGCGCGCGGCGAAGTATAAAATGGAGAAGGTGCTGGCCGCTGCAGGAAACGGCGGCAGGTGCTACAACTTTGCGCTGGACATCTGACTTATGAAAATTCTTGTTCTTAACGGACCCAACCTGAACATGCTCGGCGTGCGCGAGCCGGCGATATACGGCCGTCGCACATACGCCGAGCTGGAGGCGTTCGTGCGCGAGACGGCCGCTGCCGCCGGGGCAAGCGCCGAAGTGCGCCAGTCGAACCACGAGGGCGAGCTTGTGACATGGATACAGCAGGCGCGCGGCGAGTATGACGCGATAATCCTCAACGCCGCCGCATACACGCATACTTCCGTCGCGATACTCGACGCCATAAAGGCGGTTGGCGTGAGGACGATCGAAGTGCATTTGTCCGATCCGTCCGAAAGGGAGCCTTTCCGCCATCTCTCCTACGTTTCCATGGCAGCGGAGGCGACTTTCAAAGGACGCGGCTTCGAGTCGTACGCAGATGCGATCAGGCATGTCGCCGGGAAGGGGGCTTGCTGATGCCGCTCTACGTATACGAGGCGAAGAATCCCGAAAGCGGATGCGAGAAATGCCGCGCCGGATTCGAAATCGCCCAATCGCTCAGCGAAGAGCATTTGACGAGATGTCCCTACTGCCACACCGAAGTGTTCAGAGTGATGTGTCCGCCGGGTCTTACGCATTCCAAGACCGATCTGCACTATCGGGCCAAGCGGGCGGGCTTCCACACGCTGAAGCGCGTCGCCAAGGGCGAGTACGAGAAGATGTACTGACCATGACCATTCAGGAAATAGACGGACATTTCATGGCGATGGCACTTCGCGAGGCCGAAAAGGCGGCGGATGACGGCGAGGTGCCTGCGGGATGCGTAATAGTCGAGATTCCGGACGGCGAAATCTCAATGCCGGCGCAATGCCGCATACTCGGCCGCGCCCACAACCAGACGGAAGGCCTCGTGGACGCAACAGCCCATGCGGAGATGCTTGCCCTTTCCCAGGCGTTTGCGGCGAAGGGCAACTGGCGGCTTGCGGGATGCAGGCTCTATGTGACGAAGGAGCCGTGCCCGATGTGCGCCGGAGCGATAGCCCTGGGGAGGCTGGACGCGGTAGTGTGGGGCGCGAGCGATCCCAAGCGCGGCGGATCGACCGTTTTCGACATATTCAGGCATCCTGGCATGAACCATCATCCGGAGATTGTCCCCGGTGTGATGGAGGCGCAGTGCGTCGCTCTGCTGAAGGGGTTCTTCAAGGCGCGGCGCGAAATATGATATAATACCCAACCATGAAAATTTCAGGCACGATAACGGCAATGGTCACGCCGTTCGCCGCAGACGGTGCGGTGGACTACGGCAGGCTCAAGGCCATTGTGGACGAGCAGGTCGAAGCCGGGGTGGAGGGAATCTGCGCCGTCGGCACGAGCGGCGAATCGCCCACGCTTTCGCACGAAGAGCACCACGAGGTGATCGCCAAGACGATTGAATTCGCGGCGGGCCGCGTAAGCATAGTCGCCGGAACGGGCGCGAACTCGACGAGCGAAGCGATTTCGCTCACGAAGGCCGCCATAGCAATGGGCGGCGCGGACGCGTGCCTTCAGGTGACGCCATACTACAACAAGCCGAATGCGGAAGGGCTCTACCGCCACTTCATGACCGTGGCGGATTTGGGCCTGCCCGTAATCCTCTACAACGTGCCGGGTCGCGCCGGGCGCGAGATTCCGCTTGACGTGGTAGTGCGCCTCGCCGCGCACCCGAAAATCGTCGCCATCAAGGAGGCGGCCGGCTCTGTCGACCGCGTTTCCGCGATAAAGGCCGCTCTTCCGGATTTCACGGTTCTTTCGGGCGACGACTCGCTTGCGCTGCCGATGGTCTCGGTCGGCGCCGAAGGCGTGATATCCGTGGCGTCGAACGTAATTCCGAAGGAGATGGGCGACATGGTGCGCAAGGCGCTTGCCGGCGATTTCGCAGGGGCTCGCGCGATGCACGCGAAGTACTACCGCCTCTTCCATGACCTTTTCATCGACGTGAATCCCGTGATGGTCAAGGAGGCGCTGTGGCTCATGGGCAAGATCGAGCGTGTGTTCCGTCTGCCGCTGTGCGAGACAACCGACGCGAACTTGTCCAGGATGCGCGAAACGCTCGCTTCGCTAGGGTTGATTCAATGATTGAAGGGCAACGAAAAATGCAGGTATTCAACAGTCTCACAAGAAGAAACGAAGAGCTCTCGCCTCTCGATGGCGGCGAAATAAGGCTCTATACGTGCGGACCCACAGTCTACAACTTTGCGCACATCGGCAACTTCCGGGCGTATACGTTCGAGGATGTTCTCCGCAGGGTTGTCCAGTTCAACGGCATGAAGATACGCCAGGTGATGAACCTCACCGACGTTGACGACAAGACCATCCGCGGCGCGAACGCGGCCGGGGTGAAGTTGACGGATTACACCAAGACATACAAGGACGCATTCTTCGCCGACCTCAAGAAGCTGAATATCCAGCCCGCCGAGGTGTACCCGGCGGCGACCGACCACATACCGGAGATGATAGACCTCGTCTCCAAGCTCGTGGAAAAGGGCGTCGCGTACAAGAGCGACGACGGGTCGGTGTATTTCAACGTGCGCAAGTTCCCCGGCTACGGAAAGCTCGCCCACATCGACTTCGATCACCAGCAGACCGGCGCAAGATGCGCGGCGGACGAATACGACAAGGAGAACGTCGGCGACTTCGCGCTCTGGAAGGCGTGGGAGGAGTCGGATGGCCCGGTCGGGTGGGATTCGCCCTGGGGTCGCGGGCGTCCGGGCTGGCACATTGAGTGCTCGGCGATGTCGATGAAATATCTCGGCGAGACGTTCGATCTCCATACTGGAGGAATAGACAACCTCTTCCCTCATCACGAAAACGAGATCGCGCAGGCCGAGGCCGCGACCGGCAAGCCGTTCGTGAAGACGTGGATGCACTGTGCGCATCTGCGGGTGAACGGCGAAAAGATGTCGAAGAGCGCAGGCAACTTCTTCACTTTGCGCGACCTTCTCGAAAAGGGCTATACCGGACGCGAGATACGCTATGTGCTCATAAACGCCCACTATCGCCAGGGGCTGAACTTCGCGTTCACCGCCCTTGACGACGCCAGAAAGTCGCTCGCAAGAATCGATGCGTGCGTCGAGAAGGCGACGGATGGCGAAGCGCCCGAATGGGCCAAGAAGCATCTCGACGACTTCACTGCGGCGGTAAACGACGACCTGAACATTCCCAAGGCGTTTGCGGCCCTTTTCGAACTCGTGCGCGACACGAATGCGCATGGCGGCGGAAGTGTTCTTGGCGTGTTCAGGCGCATGGACGAAGTTCTCGGCGTCATTTTCTTCGGCAAGGCCGAAAAGGCGGAGGTTCCTGCAGAGGTGCAGGCTCTTCTCGATAAGCGCGCTGAGGCCCGTAAAGCGAAAAACTGGGCGGAATCCGACAGACTGCGCGACGAGCTGGCTGCTGCCGGCTGGGCGGTAAAAGATTCCCGCGAGGGACAGAGCGTATCGAAGATCTGAAATGAAAAGGAGAATGATTCCATGATAAAGCATGTCAATACACGGGCTGAATACGATGAAGCGGTGAAAAGCGGCAAAGTGCTGGTCGACTTCTGGGCGACGTGGTGTGGGCCGTGCATGATGATGGGCGAGAAGATCGAAAAGGAGCTTCTGCCCTCGATGGGCGATCTCACGGTCGTAAAGGTCGATGTAGACCAGGCGCCGGAACTTGCCGCAGAGTTCGGGATAATGTCCATACCAGCCATGTTCTGCTACAAGAATGGCGCGAAAACGGCTGCATTCGTAGGAGTTACCGACGTTTCGGAGATTCGTGGCGCATTGGAGGATTAACGTCGCCTTGCGGCTTAGGCGTCATTTTTGGTATAATACCCAACTCAAACGAAAGGAAATAAAAGAGATGTCGATTTTCATCGGTTTTCTGTATGTTGTGGAAGTGATAGTCTGTCTGCTTCTTGCGATGGCAGTAATGCTTCAGAAGCCCAAAGAAGGCGGGCTTGGCGGCGCTATCGGCGGCGGTATGCTCGAAGCGTCGCTTGGAGCTGACGCAGGCAATGTGCTTATCAAGACCACGGCCATTCTCGGCGGCATACTGCTGCTGAATACGCTTGTGCTTGCGCGCTTTACTTCGACTGTCCACTCCAAGTCGCTGATGGCCGGCGAAGCCGAGGCCGCCCCTGCGGCCGAGCAGGCGCCTGCGCTGCCTATGGCCGCCCCTGCGCTTCCTGCCGAGGCCCCTGCGCTTCCTGAAGCACCTGCGGTGCCTGCCGCGCCTGAAGCGCCTGCGGTTCCTGCCGCACCTGAAGCGCCTGCGGTGCCAGCTGCTCCTGAAGTACCTGCGGCGCCTGCAGCTCCTGACGTAAAGTGAGGGATTCAAGATGAAGGTTCTCGTAACCGGCGGGTCCGGGTTTCTTGGAATCAACCTCATCCGTCTCCTCCGCGCGAAAGGCGTGGAGGAGATTCGCGTTCTTGATATTGCCGATTTCGACTATCCCGAGAAGAGCGAACCGTGGCTGAAGTTCACGCTAGGCGACGTGCGCGACGTTGCCGCCGTGGAGAAGGTTACGGAAGGGTGCGATGTCGTAGTGCACTGCGCGGCGGCGCTTCCGCTATATAGCGAAGAGGATATTCGCACAACGGAAGTGGACGGCTGCAGAAACGTTCTCGCCGCGGCGCGGAAGTTCAAGCTCGACAGGATGATTCAGATATCCTCCACGGCCGTTTACGGCGTACCCAAGAAGCACCCCATATACGAGACGGATCCTCTCGTCGGCGTAGGGCCGTATGGCCAGGCGAAGATCGACGCGGAAAACATCTGCCGCGAGGCGATAAAGGAGGGGTATTGCGTTTCCATAATCCGTCCCAAGAGCTTTATTGGGCCTGAACGTCTCGGCGTGTTCGCGCTTTTCTACGACTGGGCGTATACTGGGCACGGTTTCCCGATGATAGGCAGTGGCGCGAACCGCTACCAGTTGATGGATGTGGACGATCTCGACGAGGCGATATGGTCTGCAATGACGCTTCCGAAGGACGTGGTCGCCACCGAGTTCAACATCGGCGCGAAAGAGTTCACGACGATGAAAGAGGACTATCAAGCCGTCCTCGACCGCGCCGGCCACGGCAAGAAGATCCGCGGCATGCCCGTGAAGCCGCTGGTGTTCATTCTGCGCATTCTGGAGAAGCTTCACCTGTCGCCGCTGTATCCCTGGGTGTATGAAACGGCCTCGACGGATTCGTTCGTATCCATAGAGAAGGCGGAGAAGCTTTTGGGCTTCAAGCCCAGGTATTCCAACAAGCAGGCGCTTGTGCGGAACTACGACTGGTACGTTGCGCATCTTCCGGAGTTCGCCGGCAAGTCCGGTGTGAGCCACCGCGTCCCGTGGAAGCAGGGGCTTCTCGCCGCGGCGAAGATGTTCTTCTGACTTGACGTGCCTGCCGTGAAGACTGTTCTTGTGACTGGCGGCGTCTCGCGCCTTGGCCTTGCGATCGCGGCGAGGCTGCGCGCGGACGGCTGGAGGGTCGTGGCGAGTTCGCACCGCCCTGATTCGGGTGCGGACGTCGTGGCCGATCTTTCCGGACCTCTTGGCGCGGCGAAGCTCTACGCCGCCGCGTGCGCGTTTCTGGGCGGACGCGCCCCAGACGCGCTTGTGAACAATGCGGCGCTTTTTGTCGGCGACGAACCGGTGCTGGAGGCGGTAAACCTCGAGGCGCCGAAGAAACTGACGACGCTGATGGCTTGCCGCGAGGAGGGGCGTGGAAGCGTGGTGAACATTCTCGACTGCCGCGTGCTTGGCGAGGCTGCGTCCGGCGAAAGCGCATACTCCCGCACCAAGCGCGAGCTTCTCGATTATACGCGCAAAGCCGCTGCGATGTTCGCAGACACCTTGCGCGTAAACGCAGTTGCGCCCGGGCCTGTGATGCCGCCGGTCGGAGCAAGCGAAAAGGCCGGCGATACTCCGCTCGGGCGACCGACGCCAGAGGATGTGGCCGAGGCGGTCGCGTTTCTGCTTGGCGCTGAGCGCACAAGCGGCTGCGTAGTGCCGGTCGATGGCGGCCAGTCCCTTTGAGGCGCGTATGGACAACGCGAATGGCGCGCATGTGAATATGGTATAATACTCGAAAATATGGCAAAGAACGAATATGGCGCCGAGAGCATCAAGACTCTCGATCCGGTGACGCACATCAGAACGCGTCCCGGAATGTATGTCGGCGAGCCTGGAACAGGCGCGATGTACCACGACTGCATCTACATCCTCATGAAGGAGGTCATCGACAACTCTGTCGACGAGTTCGTAATGGGATGCGGCAAGAAAATCGACGTAACCGTCAACTACGACACGGGCGAGACGAGCGTGCGGGATTACGGTCGCGGCATCCCGCTCGAAAAGGTGGTGGACTGCGTCTCGCAGATGAACACCGGCGGAAAGTTCGATTCCGACAACTTCCAGTTCTCCGCCGGAATGAACGGCGTCGGCACAAAGGCGGTGAACGCGCTTTCGGAGTTCTTCGAGGTGAGGTCGTTCCGCGACGGACAGTTCTCGGAAGCGTTTTTCAAAGAGGGGCGGCTGCAGTCCAAGAAGCGCGGAACGTGCAAGACGCGCGAGCCGGACGGAACGTACATACGCTACAAGCCCGATGTGAAGGTGTTGAAGAACTTCAAGGTTCGCGAAGAGCACGTCGTGCGGCGCATGAAGATGTATTGCTACGTGAACGCAGGCCTTACGATCAACCTGAACGGACAGTCCATATGCTCCGAGCACGGCCTTGCGGACCTCATTGCGGACGAGGCGCAGTTCGAGAAGCTTTACACGCCGTTCCATGTGAAGACGAAGAACATCGAGATAATCTTCACCCACACCAACCGATTCGGCGAGGAGTACCATTCGTTCGTGAACGGACAGTACACCACCGACGGCGGAACGCATCTGACCGCTTTCAAGGAAGCTCTCACCAAGGCGCTGAACGACTACGACTCGAAAAAGAAGTTCGACGGCGACGACATCCGCGACGGACTTATCGGCGCGGTGTCGCTGCGCATAATGAATCCCGTCTTCGAGGGGCAGACGAAGATCAAGTTCGTGATGAACGACATCCGCGCCGACCTCGTCGCAGAGATGAAGAAGGCGATCGACGCCGAGCTCCACCGCTCGCCGGCCGAGACCGACAAGCTCATCGCGAAGATAGAGGAGACGGGCAAGATCCGCTCGCAGCTCAACACGATCAAGAAGCAGGCGAGAGAGCGCACGCAGGCCGTGTCGGTTCGCGTTCCGCAGCTCAAGGACTGCAAGAACCACCTCAAACTCGACAAGATCGACAAGAAGACCGGCAAGCCCGAAGGCGACGACACGATGATCTTCCTCACCGAGGGCAAGTCGGCCGGCGGTACGCTCGGGAACGCGCGCGACGCCATGAAACAGGCGGTGTTCTTTTTGCGCGGCAAGTGCCTGAACACGTGCGGACTCAACAAGGACGTGCTCTACAAGAACGAGGAGTTCTTCAACCTCATAAAGACGCTCGACATAGAGGACTCTATCGACCATCTGCGCTACGGCAAGATAATCTTCGCGACCGATGCCGATGTTGACGGTCTCCACATCCGCATGCTGCTTACGACGTTCTTCATGCGGTTCTACCGCCAGCTTGTGACGGACGGGCGCGTCTTCATCCTTGAAACGCCGCTTTTCCGCGTGAGGAACAAGAAGGAGCAGTACTACTGCTTCTCCGACGCCGAGCGCGAGTCCGCGATAAAGAAGTGCGGAAGGGGCTGCGAGATAACGCGCTTCAAGGGACTTGGCGAATTGAACGCAAAGGAGTTCAAAGACTTCATCGGCCCAGAGATGCGCCTCACGCCCGTGACCTGCTCGGACGACACCGACGTCGAGAAGACGATCAAATTCTACATGGGCGCCAACACCCCCGAACGCAAGGACTACATCATGGATTCGCTCGTGTGCGACTCCAGCGACTTCTGACAATCAAAGAAAGGCAACGCAATGACATCCGACCAGGTAAAGAAAGGCAAGGAGCGCGCTCCGCACAGATCCCTCTTGTTCGCAACCGGGATGAAGCGCGCCGACATGAAGAAGCCGTTTATCGGCATATGCAACTCGTACGAGAGTTTCGTGCCGGGCCACTGCCATCTGAACTATGTGGGCGCATTCCTCAAGAAGTGCATCGAAGAGGCCGGCGGCGTGGCGATGGAGTTCAACACCATCGCCGTCTGCGACGGAATTGCGATGGGCCACGCAGGCATGAAGTATTCTCTGCCTTCGCGCGAACTGATAGCCGACTCGGTCGAGACCGTCGCGCGTGCGCACTGCTTCGACGCCATGATATGCGTTCCCAACTGCGACAAGATCGTTCCTGGAATGCTGATAGGCGCTTTGAGGGTCAACATTCCCACAATATTCGCGTCCGGCGGACCAATGGCGCCGGGCAAGCACCCCTCGACAGGAAAGGATACCGACCTCAATTCCGTTTTCGAGGCGGTCGGAGCCGAGAGTGTCGGCAAAATATCGGCCAAAGAGCTTGAGAAGGTGGAGGAAACGAGCTGTCCAGGCTGCGGAAGCTGCTCGGGTATGTTCACGGCGAACTCGATGAACTGTCTCTACGAGGCGCTCGGCCTCGCTCTGCCCGGAAACGGCACCATCCTCGCCACCGATCCACGCCGCCAAGATCTGTATCGCGCCGCCGCGAAGCGCATCGTGGCGATGGCGAAGAAGGGCGGGCCTCTGCCGCGCGAGCTCGTGACGCGCGATTCGCTAGACAACGCGCTCACGCTTGATATGGCGATGGGCGGCTCGACCAATACCGTTCTGCACACTCTCGCCATCGCGCGTGAAGCGGACGTCGATTATTCGCTTGAGCGCATGAACGAGATTTCCGCCGCGACGCCTTACGTCTGCAAGGTCGCGCCGTCGGGACACTACCATGTCGTCGATGTCGATCGTGCCGGAGGAATCATGGGCGTATTGAAGCGCGTCGCCGCAGTCGGCAAGTATCTGAAGCCCGGCTGCCCGACAGTGAGCGGCAAGACGCTCGGCCAGCAGATCAAGGCGGCGAAGATCGCCGACGACGATGTGATCCGTCCAATCGCCAACGCCTATTCGAAGGATGGCGGACTCGCGGTTCTGTGGGGCAACCTCGCCGAAAAGGGATCGGTCGTCAAGAAGGGCGGCGTTGCGCCTTCGATGATGAAGTTCACCGGCAAGGCGATATGCTTCGACTCTCAGGAGGAGGCGTGCGCCGGAATCCTCGGCGGCAAAGTGAAGCCTGGCCATGTCGTCGTGATACGCTACGAGGGACCGAAAGGAGGCCCCGGCATGCAGGAGATGCTCGCCCCGACAAGCTACATCATCGGCCAGGGGCTCGGCGAAAGCGTGGCGCTGATAACCGACGGACGCTTCTCCGGCGCGACTCACGGCGCCTGCGTGGGGCACGTCTCGCCCGAAGCCGCCGAGGGCGGCTTGATAGGCCTTCTCAAGAACGGCGACGAGATAACGATCGACATCCCCTCGCGCAGCATCAACGCCAAACTCTCGAAGAAGGAGATCGCCGCGCGCGCGAAAGCCGCCAAACCCTGGACTCCTCGCGTAAAGGGCGGCTGGCTCGAACGCTACTCGCACTTCGTGGGCAATGCGTCCACGGGCGCAAGCCTCAAGCGCTAGTCCAGTACTCGTACGGTTGGGCCGGCTCCAGAATAGGAGTCGAGCCCGCCGCCGGTTCCTTCGTCGCCGTCGGCTACCGCCCGAACGCTCTTCACCTTTGGCCTCTCGCCGAAAAGAACCGTTCCGAGCCTAACCCATGTGGCGCCTTCCTCCACGGCTATTTCGTAGTCGCCGCTCATGCCCATTGAAAGGCGCGGCAGCCCAATGCCGAGCGAGTCCTGGATGGAATTCCTTATTTCGCGCAGGCGCCTGAAATAGGGGCGCGCGTCCTCCGGATTCTCCGAAAAGGGCGCCATCGTCATCAGGCCCTCAAGCGTTATTCGCGGACAGTTCTCCACGATATCGCGCGCGACGGATGCGACATCCTCCGGCTTCATTCCGCTTTTCGACTTCTCGCCCGATACATTTACTTCCAACAGCACTCGTGGCGATGCGCCCATTTCGTCCGCTATGAAATTGATCCGCTCCGCGAGTTTGGCCGAGTCCACTGAATGGATGCAGTCGAAAAGCTCCAGGGCATGTCTTACCTTGTTGCTTTGAAGGTGTCCGATAAGATGCCATTCAGGGCCAGACGCGCTTGCGGGCTTTTTCCATGCGGCTTCTTGAACCTTGTTCTCGCCGATTATCGTGAGCCCTGCGGCGCGTGCTTCGTCCACGACTTCCGCACCGTGCGTTTTCGTTACTGCGACGATCTCCACTTCGTCGGGGTTGCGTCCGGAGCGTTCGCATGCCGCGGCGATTTTAGCTCTCACATCCTTCAATATGTCGCACAAGTCTCTCATAGGTTTCTCCTTTGGCCTTTTCTGCCATCGCGTCACATTATATCATTTTTCCTCACCCCTCGTTCCTCCCGCACCCTCTCCCACGCCCCTATACGCACTACAATATGGTATAATATCTCCCCTATATGGGAGGAAAAGGATTAAGTCTGCTTAGCGGAGGTCTCGACAGCCAGCTTGCCGTGCGCGTTTTGGAGCGCGCAGGAGCCGAAGTCGAGGGCGTATGCTTTGCCACGCCGTTTTTCGCGAGCGATGCCGCAAGAAAGGCGGCCCAGGCGCTTGGAATCAAGCTTCACATAATCGACTTCACCGACGACGAGATTGCTCTTGTCGAAAACCCGCCGCACGGTTTCGGCGGGGCGATGAATCCTTGCATAGACTGTCACGCCGCGATGATCCGCCGCGCCGGCGAACTTATGGAGAAGCTCGGCTATGACTTTGTGGCGACCGGCGAGGTAATGGGCCAGCGTCCAATGAGCCAAAACAAGCAGTCGCTCGGCATCGTGGAAAAGTCGTCCGGACTGAAAGGCCGCCTTGTGCGTCCTCTCTGCGCAAAGCTTCTTGAACCGACCATACCCGAAACCGAAGGCAAGATAAACCGCGATATGCTGCTCGACATATCCGGTCGCAGCCGTTCGCGCCAGATGCAGCTCGCCGAAGAATTCGGCATAACGGAGTATCCATCGCCCGCGGGCGGATGCAAGCTTACCGAAGAGGGCTTCGGGCGCAAACTGCGCGATCTCATGGAGCATGAGGGACTTGGCGACCGCCGCCTTGTGGAGCTCCTTCTCATAGGGCGCAGGTTCCGTCTGCCCGGCGGAAGCGGCGTGCTGCTCGGACGCGACCAAGCCGAGAACGCCATTCTCAAAGAGGCCTCCGCTCTCGGTACTTTGATTTCGCCCGTCAACTGTCCTGGCCCCACGGCGCTTGTTCCGTCGCTAAAGAGCGAGGACGACCTTTGCCTGGCAAGGGCGCTCGTCTGCTCGTATTCGCGGTGCGACAGGCTGGAGGGCGACGTTACCGTACGCGTCAACGGTGCTGTGGCGCCTGTACCGCGTCCTTACGACCGCGCCGCATTCAAAGGTTTCCAGATATGCTAGAGACAATTGCCGCCCACCTCGACGCCATCGCAGCGCTCGCCCCTACGTGGGGATACCTCTTCGTGTTCGTATTCATGGCCGTGGAGTCGAGTTTCATACCTTTCCCGAGCGAGGTTGTGATGATACCGGCCGGTTTTCTCGCCGCTCGCGGCGAACTTGGCGGAGGTCCCTGCGCCAGCCTTGCTGTGGCGATTGTCGTAGGCATTCTCGGCTCTCTCGCCGGCGCTTTCGCGAATTACTATATCGCGCTTTCCGTCGGCAAGCCTTTCCTTGAAAAATACGGCAAGTGGTTCTTCGTCAAGAAGGAACCCCTCGACCGCGCGTGCGAGGTGTTCAACCGCTATGGCGCGGCGACCACATTCGTGTGCAGGCTTGTGCCCGTGATTCGCCAGTTGATATCGATTCCTGCCGGAATATCGCGCATGCCCATAGGCGCATTTGCCGCATTCACTGCGCTTGGCGCCGGTATTTGGACAGCGATTCTCGCCGCGATAGGGTTCGTGCTCGGGCGCTCTTCCGGCGATATGTCGTATCTCGATCTCGTCCTGCGCGGCAAGGAGATGTCAATGCGCCATCTGCCGCTCGTAATCGCCTGCGCCCTGCTCCTCGCAGCGACATATATCATCGCATCGAAACTCGTCGCAAGGCGTCGTTGAACAGGAGTTTCCCGGCATGCTTCTCAAAGTCGAGCACCTGCGCGTGGCGTTCCGCCTGGAAGGGCGCATCTCCGTTCCGGTTCGTGACGTGTCGTTCGAGATACCTGAAAACGGACGCATCGCGCTGGTCGGGGAATCTGGCTGCGGAAAGAGCCTGTCCGCCCTTTCGATCGGGGGGCTTGTCGATCGCGCCGAGATATCCGGCCGCATAACTGGCGCGCCGCGAATATCCTACATATTTCAGAACCCGATGCAGTCGCTGAACCCCGTAATGCGCATAGCCACGCAGATCGAAGAGGCCGTTCGCGCCGAGGGACGCGCGGATGTCGCCGCGCTGTTGGAGTCTGTCGGGCTTGCGCGCGAGACGGCGCGAAAGTATCCCTGCCAGCTTTCCGGGGGGCAGCAACAGCGCGTAATGATAGCGATGGCGCTTGCGGCGAGTCCGGATCTGCTCATCGCCGACGAGCCGACCACGGCCCTTGATGTCACAACCCAGAAGGAGGTCCTTGATTTGGTCGACCGCGTCGCCGACGATCGCGGAATGGCGGTTCTGCTGATAACGCACAACCTGGGTCTTGTGGCGGAGCATTCGCAGTTCATGAATGTGATGTATGCAGGCGAAATCGTGGAGCGAGGTCCGGTGAACGAGGTTTTGCGCAATCCGCGCCACCCCTACACGCGAGGACTCATCGCGGCCGTTCCTCGTCTCGATGCGCCGAAAGACGCGCCCCTTGCCGATATCCCTGGAACTGTCCCTGCCCCCTGGAATTGGCCGACCGGCTGCGCTTTCCATCCGCGTTGCCCGGAGGCCCAACCCTCGTGCTCCTCGCCCTCGTTCTCCACCTGCCCAAAGATGTAACGCTTTCACCTGGCGCTACACCAAGAGGTCGATTGCATTTTTGGGTGGATATCCGCCTAAGAAAACGGCGTTTCCCCTGCCGCCGTCAGGCAGATAAAACACCGCGTGTCGAATCTCATTACCACCTGCTCCCGCGATTTGATCGGATGATTCAACAGATATTCTCCCGGCGCGTCCACTTTGGGCAGGTGGTGACGGAAGAGGCGGAACCGTTGGGCTTCGCCATGCAAGTCGAACTTGAGTTGCCGACTGTCCCAAATTGAGCGCGCGCCCACGCAGGAGCGCACCCACGCTGGGAGAGCGGTCTCTTGCCTGGTTTCTTTGCGGCTAAAAAGCGGGAACGGGTCACATTACAGACACTAGTTTTCTTGTCGCGGAAGCCTCTTGCATAACACGGTGGGATTGTGCTATACTACACATCAAGCGATGCGGTTTAGAAGTTGAGTCGCGTCGTAAACGGAAAGTAAACTAAGGGGAAAAACAATATGAAAATGCTGAAATTGTTCGGAATCCAGGGGGGTCGGTTTTGCGCGCTTATCTCCGCAATAGTCGCGCTTAGTGCCGCGCACAGCGTCTTCGCCGAAGATGCGTATATCGCGTCCGCCACTGATGGAAAGGTGTATTCAATCGACACAGGCTATGTTCCTGGTCCTCAAACTGCGGTTTACGCCGACTTCGAGTTTTTGGATGTCAACGGTAAAGACCAGCAGTTCGTCTTCGAAGCGAACGGCAATGGCAATGCGCGCGCAAGAATCTATATCAACGGCAGCGGTAACCTTGGATGGTCTTTCACGGAGGAAAATCCTTCGGTCGTTAATACGCAGTGGCAGTCTACCGGTATTAAAATGAATCCCGGAACGCGATACAAGATGATGGTGGATGCTGCCAACAGACGTACCACGCTGGAATACGGCGATATATCGAGGTCGTTCGATTTCTCCAGCAATTCCGCTGAGTCGATGCATGCTATTTCCACTATCAAGATATTCTCCAGCGCCGGCATGTCTTCCAATGCAGCCAAGATGAAGTTGTATGCGTTCAAGATATATGAGGCGGGTGAACTTATCTATGACTACACGCCCGCAATCAAAGCCGGAATAGCAGGACTTGTCGATTCAAAGACTGGGATGTTCATTTACGATACACGCTATCCTAAATATAATGAGTTCACAACGGGTGGCGAAATACCGACGATTGATGACGACCCTTATGTTGCGTCGGATGGCACGAGCGCGATCAACCTCGGTGTCAGCGCCTCGCCCAAACTCAAGATTGCGCTCGACTTCGCGCTTCTGGAGGGGAATGAAAAGCAGAACCGGCTCTTCGGACAGGATACGAAGGATAGCTTGCCTCGTTTTTCGGTTTACATCAACAACAGTTGGAACATTGCACTCGCCGGTGGCACGGATACGAATTTCAACAGTGTATCAACCGGTATCGCGACGAACACAGCGCGTCATACGGTTGTCATCGACAATGTCGCCCTCCGCAACGCTTACATGACCGGCGTGACGACGAACTGGTCCGGCTATGGCGCAACGAAAGCCGATTGCACGAAATGCGCGACGCGTCCGCTTGCCCTCTTCGGCAACACGAACGCGGATGACGGCTCCGCGTTCAAGCAGTGCACGAAGATGAAGGTCTATGGCCTCAAGATCTGGTCTGGCGGAACGCTTATCCGCGACTTCGCTCCGCGCTGCATTGACGGCACTGCTGGCTTCGAGGATCTCGTTACTGGCAGGTTCTACACGTGCGACGGTCTCACGGCCAGCGCGAACGTACCGACGGAGCTTTCGGGAGCCTCAAGAGAAGGCGATGCGTTCATCGAGTCCGACGGCTCGTTCTACTCGGTCGTCAACACCTACTACTTCGTCAAGCCCACGACAAAAATCGAAATCGACTACCAGCTCGCCAGTTTCGTAAATAGCGGCATCGTAATGGGCGGCTACGGTTCCGCCGCGGGAGTTTCGACGATTCTCTGGTGCTCGTCGAACGAGAAAATTGTAATGGAAATGCACGACGGCGACCACAACAACAATGCGAACAATCTTCTCTCGCCTCAGACGCCGCCGGATTTAGCCCGCCATACGGCGGTGTTCGACGGACCAAATCGCCACTTGACGCTCAAGGGGGCGGACGGAGCAGTAGAGGCCGAAGCTGATTTCGCCTCTTCTTGGACGCTCAATGCGACTGCGAATTGGCCGGCTCTTCTCTTCGGCTCCGCGACGGACGCATACGGCCACAACAAGCAGCGCGCGAAGGCGCGCATCTACGGCGTGACGTTCTACGAGAATGGTTCGCCCGTGCTGACGCTCACCCCGGCGGTCAAGGGCGGCGTGGCAGGCTTCAAGGACGGCGACGGCAATTTCTACTCCGGCGACGGGCTCATCGCGGGCGGCGACGTCGAAACGCTCGAAGAGGACCCCTACGTAGAGAATCCGGATGGCGGGCGCTACTTCGATACAGGATACTATGTGACGAGCAACACTTGCATCGTCTGTGACTTTATGCTTCTTATGCAACAAGCTTCTCCGCAGCAGTTTCCGTTCGAGGCGGGCACTGATCAGACAGCCAAGAACGACGGGAAAATGTATATGCGCATGTATGGTAACGGCAGCGCAGGCCAGGGGGATGTCGCCTATGCATGCGGTCTCGATCAGTTTAAAACACTTAATGTGCCTTATTCTCCGCATGTTAGACGTACGTTGACTCTGGATGCATACAACCTGAAGGCGAAAGTAGAGACAAGTGGAATGACTATTCGAGAAGCGGATATTGCCGATAACGGCAAGGTGCCTGAGAAGTCACACAACACGCTGAAGCTCCTTTCCAATTCCACCATGAACGGAAACAGCTGCAAGGCGCGTATCTACAGTTTCCAGATTTACGAAGAAGGGACGCTTGTGCGCGACTATGTGCCGATCTGCCAGGGCGGCACCTACGCGCTTCTCGACAAGGTGCAGGGCAAGGTTCTCGTCAAGGCGAGTTCTAAGGAATTCACAGGCTACACCGTGAACAACGCATTGAACGAAGCCTTCTTTGGGGCCTCGATGCGAGCCGAGGATGCGTACATCGAATCGGACGGCACGCAGGCCATCAACCTTGGCTATCACACGACGCCGAACACGCGTTACGAGATTGACTACCAGTTTACGGAAATTGGCACTCAAAAACGTCCGTTCGGCGCGGCGGCGTCCGGTGCTCCCAGCTCCGAAATCTATGTTCAGGGGAATGGCAACGTAGCATTCGGCGCGGGTGATTCATGGACGGGGCAGATAACCGGTGTCGCGGCTGATTTGAATCGTCATGTCGCCGTCCTCGACATCGCTAATCACGAGTGCGGATATTCCGGCTACAAGATGTTTGCGTTCACCAGCGCAACTGTCTGCTCGAAGGTGGTCGATATTCCAATATGGCTTTTCGCCAATGGAACGGACGCGACAGGATCCTACGCGAACCGTTCGAAGATGAAGCTCTATGCCTTCCGCATCTACGAGTCGGGGGTGCTCGTCCATGAGTATCTGCCCTACAAGAACGGCGATACGGTTGGGCTATACGACACGGTTACGGGCGATGTGGTCACAAGCACCGTTTCGGGGAGCAACGCCTTCACCTACGGCGACGGAATGGGCTACGGCAAGTTCGCGGGCGTCAAGACTGTGCTGACGACTGATCCCGTCGATACGGCGGTCAAGCCGAGAAATAGCGCAACGCTTACGGCCTTCGCGCCGGGTGCGATTCGCTACATCTGGACGCGCAACGGCGAAGTCATTGACGGCGAGGAGGGCGAGACGCTCGCAATCGAGTGGCAAAGTCCGAAATCGGCGGGTGGGCCTGTCGTCTACACTGTAACGCCAGTCTTCAGCAAGAAAGGCGCGGAGGTGCTTGGCGAAGAAGCCTCTGCCGAGGTCACGATGGATCCGGAAGGCCTGATAATCATTCTCAGGTAAGGCGTGGCATCCTTCTTGGATAAGAGGCAATTGCCTCATAAGACATTTCACACTGTCTTTCTCTGAAATCCGGCGCACTCTTCCGGTGCGATTGGACGCTCTCTCAGCTGCGGCGGAATCGCGCAGCCGCAGGCGCACTTGCTTTTGCAATAGCAGCTGCACCTTTCCGCGCAGAGTTCCCAGTTTGCGGCGTCCGCCGCCAGCGCCTTGCGCTTTGCCGCATCGCGCTGTTTCTGCGCTTCGTAGTCGTTAAGGCTTGCTTTCCCATTGCACATGTTCGTTGTGAACCTTGGCCCTTGCTCCTTGGCGAGAAGTTTGTCGTACTTTTGCCACATGCGCATCGACCGCATGCAGTTCTTTTCGCAAACCTGATCGCCATCGATGTAAGACCAGTCCACTTTTTGCATGTAGGCAAGCCATGCCACCCTTTGGCTCGCAGTCAAGCCAACACGGTCGGCACGATTGTTGAAGGTGTATGCCGTGAAGTGTTGCATGAACTCATCAAGGCTAAAGTAGACGCGATACTTGCTTTCAGCCGGGTTGACCCAATTCTCCCTGGCGCACTCGCGCGGAGGAGGAAGAGGAATTCTCTCTTCTTTATTCTTTTGGTTCTTTTCTTCTTTCTTCTCTCTTAGGTGTATCATAAGTAGTCCTTTCGTGTACCGGAGCGGAAACACCACTTCGGCATGGTTTTTGTTGTTTGTGTTTGCTTCTCCGCCGCACTCGCGGCAGATGAAGATGTTTAGGGTGGCATGTTAAGCCGCCAGAGGTGGCAGGTCTGGTGCGCAGAGGTGGCAGGTCTGGTGCGCAGAGGTGGCAGGTCTAGCCCCCAGAGGTGGCAGGTCTGGCCCCCAGAGGTGGCAGGGGAAGGCCCCGACTAGGCCACCTCCACGATTCCCTTGGCGATGAGCTCCTCTTGCTTTTCCTTGATTTGGTTCTTTGTGAGTTTCATGGTTTTGCTCCTTGTCATGGTTTGAAGTGAAGGGGGGCGACTGTCGCTGTGGCACCGCGCCGCAATCGCATCGCCCCTCCATAATTAGCCGACCTGACTGACACCAAAAATCGCATGGATGCGCGCCAAGT
>CACYQU010000016.1 GCA_902776615.1 uncultured bacterium | reverse complement strand
CGTCTGGGAAGGCCTTCCCGGACGGGCCGTTCTGTGCCGACACTATGTCGACTGAACAGTAGGATAGTTTACCAAATTCTGATTAGACAAGTCCCCGCCCAGGTGAGCTCTCCCAAGTATTGCTTATTCAAGCGCGATTTTGCGAACCCGCCCCGGTTTAGCCCCCTTTTAGGGTGATAACTTGCAATAATTGCAAATATATCGCAAATATGCACTTTTGTGGTGTGTACGACAGGCCGTTTTTGAGGCAACGAACGCGTTCTCCGGCGCTTCGTTGCGCCTTTTTGGCGGGGACTGTCCCCAAAAATTGGGGGGACAGTCCCCAAATTGCTTAAGGGGTCGCTCACTTACCCCTTAGGGGTCGCTCAATTACCCCTTAGGGGTAGTTCACTTACCCCTTAGGGGTTGTTCAACTACCCCTTAGGGGTTGTTCAACTACCCCTTAGGGTGAATTTTGCTTACCCACCATCCAAGAGGTGTGGACGGGTGGCTGATTAGTTCGTTCGCCTGCGCCGGATGCACTTTATAACTGCACAAAATGAAATTTTGGCCAAAATCAAAAATGTGCAAATATGGCGTTTTACCGCATTCTGTGATAGGCAATAAACATCGCTTCCACGCCGCATATTATATAACATTCTTGACGCGAACCAGGAGACTGTCCCCGCTTTCCTTTATAGCGAAGACTAGTCAGAGAGGACAACGGTTGTCTTAAAACGGGCAAAATCGCGCAAGGCATCGCAAGTGCCCGGTAGCGCGCGAAAAAAATGGATCAGACGACTACACATCGGGGAATACCCCAGTTGACATTCGAAGGGGGGTTTTGTATACTGTACGCAAATTTTTTACAGGAGAAAGTCGAATGAAGGCAATTGCTAAAGTGGCGCCTCAGAAGGGTGTAGAGCTTGTTGACAAGCCGATGCCTGAAATGGGCATTAACGATGTTCTTATAAAAATCAAAAAGACTGCCATATGCGGCACGGATGTGCACATATACGAGTGGAATTCATGGGCGCAGGAAGAAATCAAGCCGCCGCTCACGATTGGCCACGAGTATGTTGGTGAAGTGGTCGATGTCGGTTCAAACGTCAAAAGCGTCAAGGTCGGCGAGCGTGTTTCCGGCGAGGGACATATTGTTTGCGGCCACTGCCGCAACTGTCGTGCTGGCCAGCGCCATCTCTGCCGCGAAACCAAGGGAGTGGGCGTGAACCGTGACGGGGCGTTTGCGGAATATCTTTGCATTCCCGAATCAAACGTGTGGCATTGCGACCCGTCGATTGACGACGAACTTTATTCAATCTTCGACCCGTTCGGCAATGCGACGCACACGGCGCTTTCGTTCAACATGGTCGGCGAAGACGTGCTTATAACTGGCGCGGGGCCGATAGGCATCATGGCTGCGGGCATATCGAAATACGTCGGCGCGAGAAATGTTGTCGTCGTCGATGTCAACGACTACCGCCTGAACCTCGCCAAGCGCCTCGGCGCGACGCGTACGGTGAATGCCAAGAACGAGAAGCTCGAGGATGTCATGCATCAGCTCGGCATGGTTGAAGGTTTTGATGTCGGTCTTGAGATGAGCGGCGCCGCGCCGTGTCTTCATCAGATGATCGAGTCGATGAACACCGGCGGACGTATAGCTCTTCTCGGAATCCACGGCCCTGAAACAAAGGTAAATTGGAACCACATCGTCTGGAAGGGGCTCAAGATCAAGGGCATATACGGGCGCGAGATGTTCGAGACGTGGTACAAGATGGGCGCGATGATTCAGGGCGGTCTCGATATCAGCCCGGTAATAACCCACCGCTTCAAGTACACCGACTACGAGAAGGGCTTTGAGGCGATGATCTCTGGCCGTTCAGGCAAAGTTATTCTCGACTGGGAAGATTGACAGTCGCCAAAGTGCCGGCAAGATGGATTGCCTCGGCGATTTGTCTTGCAGGAACGTAATCTGCCATGGGGTTCGACCCCATGGCTGCAAGGCGAGATACCCCAACTGGGAGTGCGCCCGTATGTCAAATCTCGTTTCGCTTTTGCTGAAGTGTGTCTGTTGATCGGTTCACGCTCTGGAGGAATTACAGATAAAGACGTGGGCGACCAGGCGTGTTGCACAGATGCGAGTCAAAGTGGTATAATTTACGGAACAACAAACCACCAAATGAGGCACAACAAATGACTAACGACAAGTGGGTACATCTCGACGACGCGATGGTCGCGTCCAACCGAAAGACAATAAAGGAACTGTTCGCTGAAGATCCTAAGCGTGCTAAGAGGTTTTCAATAGAAGCGGCCGGATGGTTCCTCGACTATTCCAAGAATCGCGTGGACTCGAAGGCGATGAAGTCTCTTGTCAAGTTGGCAGAGGCGTCGAACCTCAAAGCCGAGATAGAGAAGATGTTCACCGGCGAGAAGATCAACCGCACCGAGAACAGGGCGGTGCTGCACACCGCTCTCAGGAACTGCGATCCCAGCGCGAAGGTGTTTGTCGACGGCAAGGATGTTATGCCCGATGTCAGGGCGGTGCTTGCGGCCATGGGCGATTTTTCCGACTCCGTGCGCAGCGGTGCGTGGCGCGGCTTCACAGGAAAGCGCATCAAATATGTCGTCAACATCGGAATCGGCGGCAGCGATCTCGGTCCTGTGATGGCGAATATCGCGCTTACTCCTTACACAAAGCGCAGCATCAAATTCTTCTTCGTTTCGAACGTCGATTCGACCCACCTCGCAGAGACGCTTCGCACGGTAAAACCAGCGGAAACGCTGTTCATTGTCGCTTCCAAGACTTTCACCACCCAGGAGACCATGTCGAATGCAGAGGCTGCGCGCGCGTGGCTAATCGAAAAGCTCGGTTCGAAGGACGCGGTCGCCAGACATTTCGTGGCCGTTTCGACGGCGGCGAAAGAGGTCGCTGCGTTCGGAATCGACACCAAGAACATGTTCGGTTTCTGGGACTGGGTCGGCGGGCGCTATTCGCTGCCCTCGGCCATCGGCCTTTCGCTGATGATCGCCATAGGCCGCAAGAACTACGCAAAGCTGCTTAACGGGTACTGGAAGATGGACACCCATTTCCGCACGGCGCCGTTCGAGAAGAACATGCCTGTCGTGATGGCGCTTCTCGGCATACTCTATTCCAACGGATACGGCGCCGAGACATACTGCTGTCTTCCTTACGACCAGTATCTTTCGCGCTTCCCCGCGTATCTGCAGCAGATGGACATGGAGTCCAACGGCAAGGGCGTCGACAAGGCGGGCAACCCTGTCGAGCATCTTACGGGGCCAATCGAATGGGGCGAGCCAGGTACGAACGGCCAGCACTCGTTCTATCAGCTCATCCACCAGGGCACGCATCTGATACCATGCGACTTTATCGGCTGCGCCAAGACCCACAATCCAATCGGCGACCTGCACGACAAGCTGATGGCGAACTTGTTCGCGCAGACGCAGGCGCTTGCTTTTGGCAAGACGGCGGAAGAGTGCCGCGCCGAGGGTGTGCCGGAGAACCTTGTGCCGTTCAAGACATTCGAGGGCAATCGCCCGACGAATACGCTTCTGTGCAAGGAACTGACGCCCGAGACTCTTGGCGCGCTCGTTGCCCTTTACGAACACAAAGTGTTCACCCAAGGCGTGATATTCGACGTGTACAGCTTCGACCAGTGGGGCGTACAGCTCGGAAAGGTGCTTGCGAAGGGCGTTCTCGCAGATCTTGTCGCCGACACGCAATCGATGAAGCATGACGCCTCGACAAACCAGCTGATCGCGAGATACCGTAAAGCTGTAGGCCGTCGCTGATGGAATCTGCGATAGCCATCGTCGGAATGAGCTGCCGTTTCGCCGGGTGCCCAAGCCCGGCGGCGTTGTGGGATGTTGTAATGCATCAGCGCAGCATGCTCACGCTTCCTGGACCTGACGTCGAGCTGCCGTTCGGTCAGCGCAACGTGTTCGACCGCCGTTACCCTGCGCGCATAGGCCAACTCGGCGATCTGTATGCGTGCGTTCCTGCGATGCAGAACTTTCCGCGGCAGGTGAACGCCGGCGAAAACCAGGATCTGTATTTTGCGACACAGCTCGCGTTCGACGCTTTGGCCGACGCTTCGATGCGTCCGCACAGGCGCGAGCCCGTCTCGGGCTCTGTAAGGTTCGGATACGCGCCTGCGTTCAATGCATCGACGATGAACTGGCTACAGCATACCGTAATGCTCGATCAGACGATCGATGTCATACGCAGGTTTTTTCCGACTGCGCCGGAGGAGTCGCTTGAGGAGGTGAAGGATAAGCTGGTCGAGTCCCTGCCTGTTCCCGACGCAGCATCGTTCCTGCTTGGTTCAGGCTACCGTTTCGTATCGTGGATAGCGCGCGAATGCTCGTTCGGCGGCGTGGCCACGATTCTCGACGCGGGCGTGCTGACCGGTGCGGCGACGCTTATGGATGCTGTAGGCGATCTGCAGACGGGTCGGGCCGATGTAGCGCTTGCCGGTGCGCTTACGCCGCCGTTTGGAAGGGCGTATCTGGAGGGACTTTCCGGCGAGGTCGATTTTTCGGCGCGTCCCGAACTGCAGCCCTTCGCCGCCGACGCCGACGGTACGATACCCGGCGAGGGCGGCGCGTTTTTCGTTCTAAAGCGTCGCGAGGACGCCCTGCGAGACCACGACCGCATATATGCGTTGATACGCACGATTTCGATCGGGCACAATCCCGACGACGACCCGACCGCCATCCTCGCGCGGGCGACGGAGCGAGTCGGCGTGTCCGTGAAAACGATCGGTCTTGTGGAGGCCGATGGAAACGGAATCCCGGCGAATGACCTTCGCGAGGTGGCGGCCATCCAAACACTTTGGGGTGAACATCGACCGGGCGGTCCTCTCGTAGGCATCGGATCGCTAAAGGGGAACATCGGCCACACTATGCGCGCTGCGATGGCCGCTGGCGTCATGAAAGCCGCGCTTGCGCTGCATCACAAGGTGCTGCCGCCGCAGGTCGTGACGGAGAATCCTGTTGGCGCCGTGGCGAGCCTTTCGTCGAGCGCGTATCTGTTGAACGAGGCTCGTCCGTGGATAACGGGCGACAGCGCCAATCCGCGCCGTGCCGCCGTGATGGGATGCAACTTTGATCCGGTGCATCCCATAGGGACGGCGTCGGTCGGTGGACGTGCGGCGGTTGTGATACTGGAAGAGGAGCCCGAGAACAGGGAATAGTGCCGAGAGCGGGACTCGAACCCGCACGCCAAAAACTTGGCAAGGGATTTTAAGTCCCCTATGTCTGCCATTTCATCATCTCGGCAATGTGGTGAAGATTATACCATAACTCGCATTCGCCGTTCAACCGCACATGGTGACAAGATGTTGACAACGAGTTGACATATGTGGATATCGAATCCGCCATTTGGCGCATGCGATATGCTATACTATTGCGACATGCAAGATTTAAAGACTCCTCCGAACAATGTCGAGGCCGAGCGCGCCGTGCTCGGTTCGATAATGCTCGACACAACAGGCAGAAGCGGCGACCGCGTGATGGATCTCTGCCTCACGAGCGGCATATCTCCAGAGACTTTCTATGACCCGCGCAATCGTGCCATATACGCTGCGATGCTGGCGATGAACCGCGCCTCCAAGCCGCTCGACTCGCTGACTCTCATGGAAACGATGCGCGTCGAAGGGCGGTTGGAGGCCATTGGCGGCGCGGCGTATCTGGAATCGCTTTACGACCAGACCCCTACTACGGCTCACGCCGAATACTATATCGGCATCATCCGCGCAAAACATTTGCGGCGTATGATGATAGAGCGCGCGACCAAGGTGGTCGAGAAGTGCTACGACGAGGGAGAATATCCCGATCCGCAAGCCGTTCTCGGCGAGGCTGAAAAGACTTTTCTTGAAATCGGTCTTCGTGGCGATTCCACTATGCCATGGTCCCGCGCGGTCGAGGAAAGCTTTCGCCGCATCGACAAAATGTTCGAATCGAACGGTTCGACATTCGAGGGTCTTTCGACCGGGTTGACCCATCTCGACGAGAAACTGCAGGGGCTGAAAAACTCCGAAATGATAGTCATCGCGGCGCGTCCTTCTGTGGGTAAAACGTCCCTCGCCATGAATATCGCCGAAAGCTGCGCGCTAGGCCTCGACATGAACAACGTCCCTGTCAAAGCCGACGGCGGCAAGCGCCACCCGGTGATGATATTCTCGCTTGAAATGCCGGTCGAGGCGCTGACCAAGCGCATGATAGCCGGTCGCGCCCATGTGAACATGTGGAGGCTCAATCGCAATCTCTGCCCGAAAAGCGAGAAGCAGATGATGTCGAACAACCTGTTCCAGGCGGTGGGCGAACTGAAAGGCGCGCCGATAGTCGTCGACGATACGGCCGGTCTTGACATAATGGATCTTCGCGCACGCGCACGCCGGGCCAAGAAGCAGCACGGCATAGAACTTATCGTCATCGACTACCTCCAGCTGTGCACTTGCCGCGAGGCCGCGAGGCAGGCCAGCCGCCAGATAGAGGTAAGCATGATCTCGCAGCAGATAAAGGCGATGGCAAAGGAGTTGAAGATACCGGTGATAGTGCTGTCGCAGCTGTCCCGGGCGAACGAACAGCGCGGCGACAAGTTCGAGCGACCCAAGCTGTCGGACCTGCGCGACTCCGGCGCCATCGAGCAGGATGCCGACGTGGTCTTTTTGCTGCGCCGTCCATCGCGCACGCCGAGCGATCCCGATTCCGGCGACGAGACCCTGGCCATCATTGACGTCGCGAAAAACCGCAATGGCGAGACGGGCGAAGTAAAGGTTAACTTCTTCCGCGAGTTTACGCGCTTCGGCGACCGCGAGATTCCGAGAAGCGAAGATTCCAATTTCCAGACGTCCGAGCCGCCTCCGGACCATCCGGAATACACTGTCGATCCGATGCTGTGATGAAGGCCACGCCGGACAGTCTCAGGCAACGCGCCGCAATAGTGCGCCAGATCAGGGCGTTTTTCGACGCGCGTGGTTTCGACGAGGTTTCAACCCCTGTGCGCATCTCCTCGCCTGCGCCAGAGCCTCACATAGACTGCCCGAGATCCGGCGAGGCGTTTCTGCGTGCGTCCCCCGAACTGCAGATGAAGAAGCTGCTGGCCGGCGGCATGGACAGGATATACCAGATAGGTCCGTGTTTCCGCGAGGGCGAGCGGGGTAGTCGGCACAGCCCCGAGTTCACCATGATCGAGTGGTACAGGCTCGGCGCCGATTACCTCGACATAGCAAACGACATGTCGGCGCTTTTCGCCGCGCTTGCCCCTGGCGAGATTGCGCCTTTGCGCATGACGGTACGCGAGGCGTATCTTCGCTGGGCCGGGTGGGATCCCTGGCTTGAATGGGATCAGAACCGTTTCGATTTCGACATGGCGCAAAAGATAGAACCCATGCTGCCGAATGGCGCCGTGTTCCTTATGGACTATCCTCGCGAAGCGGCGTCCCTTGCCAAAACGCGCGGCGATGTAGCGGAGCGCTGGGAGTTCTATTGGAAGGGGGTCGAGCTCGCCAACTGCTTTTCAGAGCTCTGCGATGCCGACGAGCAGCGCAGGCGCTTTGAAACCGCGCGCGAAGAACGTCGTGCCATCGGCGAGGCCGACTATCCGGTTGACGAGGAGTTTCTTTCGGTGCTTCCGCGAATCGGCAAGGCGTCTGGTGTCGCGCTCGGCGTCGACAGGCTGGTGATGCTGCTCTGCGGCGAGCATGAAATATCGACGGTAATGTCAGCCCAATAAATATGGTATAATAAGGCGACATGGCGGAAAGAGAACTTTTTGCGGACGACTACAAGGTGACGCTCGATGTATTCGAGGGTCCTCTTGATCTTCTTTTGTATCTGATCCGCCGCGAAGAGCTCGACATATACGACATACCGATCGAGCATATAACCGCCGAGTACATGAAGTTTATAGAGGCTGCTCGAGCGCTCGATCTCGACATAGCCGGCGAGTTCATCGTGATGGCGGCTACATTGATGGTCATCAAGTCTCGCATGCTTCTGCCGGTGGAGCGCAGAACTGTCAACGAGAACGGCGAGGAGGAATGGGTGGATCCGCGCCTCGACCTTGTGCGTCAGCTTGTCGAATACAAAAAGTTCAAGGATGCCGCCATTCGCCTTGAGGCGATGGAGGCTATGCGTCAGAACAGCTTCGACTACGGCGGCGGACGGCCGAAGTTCGAAAAGACCGCTGCCGATGCGCGCGGGGCGCTGGCGAATCTCGATCTGTACGATTTGCTGTCGGCCTTTCAGGAAGTGCTGGCCCGTGCGAACGAAATGCCCCACGAGGAACTGAAGGGCATAAGGTTTTCGGTGCCGGACAAAATGGACTACGTTCTTGAACGCACGCGCAAGGATGGTCAGGTGGCGTTTACATCGTTGTTCAGGGAGGATGCGCCCAAGGGAGAGATTATCGTGACGTTTCTTGCGCTACTGGAGCTTCTCAGGCAGCATCGCGTAATCATATACCAGAACGCGGCTTTCCACGAGATTACGATACTCCCGTCCAGAGAAGAGCCGGACGATAAGCCTCTCGAACGCCCCGACGATTATTAGCGCAGCGGTGAAATATGATATAATGCGGTGTGATGACTACAAGAAAGAGCTTTATCCGGGAAATTGCAGCGGTCGCCGCTTTGGGGCTGCCACGGTTCGCAAGATGCGGGTCGACCGATGCGTCGGCGCTGGGCGCTTATCCGCTATGGAAGCCCGGCGAGCTTGAATTGCATTTCATCTATACCGGATGCGGCGAGAACTGCTTCTACATTCTTCCAGACGGTACGTCCATATTGAACGATACGGGCGATTTCTACAGGCCGTCGGATATTGCCGACATACCGCTTCTGCCGTCATCCGAACGGCTTGGTGGCGAATGGGTGAGCAGGTACATTTCGCGTGTCTACCCAGAGAAGACGATAGACTACCTCATATTCAGTCACTGGCACACCGACCATGTGGGCGCGGCGTATATCGGGCAGAAGAATACTCCCAAGGCCGGCTGGCGCTACCGGGACTTCCGCGATGGCACGAAAGGTAGCGGCTTCAGGTGCGTGGCGGAAGACTTTTCTTTCAGGCGTTATCTCGATCACCAGTATCCTTCTTGGGGTGCGTACAACACCCATGACCGTATGTCCATGGCGCTAGTCAAGTCGTGGCTCGAAGCCGAAATGAAGAAGGGCCTTGCCGCCGAGCCGTTCAAGGTCGGAGCGCTCGACCAGATTGCGCTGCTGCGCGATCCAGAAAGGTTCAAAGGCGTCTTCTCGATACGCAACCTCTGCGCAAACGGTGTCGCGTGGGACGGTGTGGACGGCGTTCGCGACTACGCGACGGAGCATGTGAAGGGAACCGGCAAAAACGAGATCAATCAGAATGCCCTGTCGTGCGCATTCGTAATGCGCTACGGGAAGTTCAGCTACTATGCCGGCGGCGATGTCAGCGGACGGTTCAAGCTCGCCGACGGCTCGGAGATCGACTACGAAGCGGTCGTGGGGCGGCTTGCGGGGCCGGTGACTGTGTGCAAGACGAACCATCACGGATTTTGGGATTCGATGAGCGAAGGCTTCGTGCGCGCCGTCCGTGCAAAGGCATATGTCTCCTGCGTCTGGAGTCCGGGGCATGTGAACTCCAAAACGTTGGAACGCATGGTTTCGCGAGATATCCACAAGGATTTCGACCCTGTGATTGTTCCGAACCTTTTGCCTAAAAGCCGGGTTGTAAAATACGCCGATCGTCCTTTTATGAAGAATATTCCCGAAGAAGTGCGCAATGGCGTGCATGTCGCAGTGAAGGTCGCCTCGGGTGGAAGCGAATGCAGCATATATCTGATGGATGCCCGCGACGAATCGATGAGTGTGTTGTTCAAGAGGGATCTTTCGGCATGAAAGTGCGCAAATTAAGCGATTTGGCGCTGACGAAGCTCATAGTGGCAATGGCCATAGGATTGGTTGTCGGCCTTTTTGCGCCTGCGTGCGCGATACGTGCGTTGAACTCCTTCGGCGGAACGTTTGCCCAGTTCGTCAAGTTCATCGTTCCGTTGATCATCATCGGGCTGGTTACGCCCGCGATCGCGGAGGCCGGTCGCGGCGCGGGACGCATGCTGCTCGTCACAATCGCTCTCGCATACGCCTCCACGATCATCGCCGGAGCGTTTGGGTTTTGCATCGCCGATATTGTACTGCCGCGCGTCGTTTCGGGAACCCTCGCTGCGTCCGAGGCAGCCAAGACCTTTCCTGCGTATTTTACGCTTAAGATTCCGCCTTTGACAGATGTCATATCGGCGATGGCCGTCGCCTTCATCTTCGGCCTTGCGATGGCATCGCTGGACTGCCCCGTGCTGACGCGCGCGTTCGACGAGGCCAAGCGCGTCGTTACTTTGGCCATCGGTAAGGCTGTTGTGCCGCTTCTGCCGGTCTATATCATGACGGTTGTCGCGGATCTTACTGCGCGCGGCGCACTCTCGCAGGTGTGCGGCCCCAGCCTGAAAATCGTGGCGACTGCGCTTGCGACTACATGGCTTGTGCTCATATTGCAGTATTGCACAGCAGGGGCTTTGGTGCGGCGCAATCCAGTAAAGGCGCTTTGGACCATGCTGCCAGCGTATATTACCGGTCTTGGCTGCTGCTCGTCGGCGGCGACTATTCCGGTGACCTTGCGACAGGTTCGCGCCAACGGCGTAAGCGAAGAGACGGCCAATCTCGTCGTTCCGCTCTGTGCGAACATCCACTTGGCGGGCAGCATAGCGAAGATAACGGTGTTCAGCGCGGGCTTCCTTCTGCTGACCGGCGGAACGTTGCACGCCGGAGCGTTCGCGCAGTATGTGCTGCTGCTTAGCGTCCTCGCCGTGGCCGCGCCGGGCGTGCCGGGCGGAATGGTGCTTGCGGCGGCTCCTATCGCAGAGTCGATCCTGGGCCTGGCGCCGCAGCACTACGCAATACTTATTGCCGCGTATCTTTCAATCGACGGTGTAGGCACGGCCTGCAACCTCACTGGCGACGGCGCGATAGCGCTCATGGTAGATCGCTTCCGGGCGGGGTGCCGGCGAACATGAATGCGCGGTTGCCCCACACTGCGGGGAAATTTGGTATAATACTCACGTATGAAAGAATCCAAAAAGACACGAGTCAGAATTACCGATACGACGCTACGTGACGCGCATCAGTCGCTTTGGGCGACAAGAATGCGTACGGACGATATTTTGAAGGTCGCCGAGAAGATCGACGAAGCAGGCTATTATTCCCTTGAATGCTGGGGCGGAGCAACGTTTGACGTATGCATGCGCTTCCTCAGGGAGAACCCGTGGGAGCGGTTGCGTCGCATCAAGAAGGTGTGCCGCAAAACGCCTCTGCAGATGCTTCTCAGGGGGCAGAATCTTTTAGGCTACAAGCACTATCCCGATGATATCGTAGAGCGTTTCATTGCGCTAGCGTGCGAAAACGGCATGGACATCTTCCGCGTGTTCGACGCTCTGAACGATTCGCGAAATCTCGAACAGGCGGTCAAATGCGTCAAGAAGTACGGCGGTCACGCGCAGGGTACGATAAGCTACACCACTTCGCCCGTTCACACTATTCCCGCGTATGTCGCGCTTGCAAAGGAGCAGGTCTCGATGGGGATCGACTCGCTTTGCATCAAAGACATGGCCGGTATCCTAACGCCTGGCGCGGCGCGCGAGCTCGTCGGCGCGCTCGTGAAGGCTCTGCCGGATCTGCCAATACAGGTTCATTCGCATATGACGAGCGGAATGGCTGCGGCAATGTACATGGCTGCGGTGGAAGCCGGCGCAGGATGCGTCGACACGGCCATTTCCACGATGAGTTCTTTCTCGTCGCAGCCGCCAGCCGAATCAATGGTTGCGATTCTTGAGTCGGAGGGCTACGACACCGGTCTCGACCTCGGCAAGCTTGCGGAGATCAATGCGTACTTCAAGGGCGTCAAGGCCAAGCGCCAGCCCGCGTCGTCCGCCAAGGTGGAGCCTGTCGACGCTGGTGTGCTAGTGCATGCGATTCCTGGAGGAATGATCTCCAATCTGCGTTCGCAACTCGCCCAGCAGGATGCGCTCGGCCGCCTTCCCGAGGTTCTCGAAGAATTGCCAAAGACTCGCGCCGACATGGGCTATCCGCCGCTCGTCACACCGACGTCGCAGATCGTCGGCGTGCAGAGCGTTCTGAACGTTCTTTCCGGCAAGCGCTATTCGATGGTGACGGACGAGACGAAGCGCTATGCTGCCGGCTACTACGGCCGCACCCCTGCGCCGATCGAGCCCAAGCTCCGCAAGAAGCTGATGGGTGGCCTCAAGCCGATTACGTGTCGTCCAGCGGATCTCTTGAAGCCGGGGTTGGCGGCGGCTGCTGCCGAGTTGCCGCCGAATACGATCAAAGGCGAGGAGGACATACTTTCATACGCGCTTTTCCCCGAGGTTGCGCTTGGCTACTTCAAGTGGCGCAAGGAGGGTGGTCCGATTCCTGCCGATCAGGAGGAGGCCGACCGCGCTGCAACGAGCGTCGCGCCTGCAACGTCCGGCGCGGCTGCCGCGCCGAAGGCTTCGACGGCGGTGAAGGGCTCTCCCGTTCTCGCGCCGCTCAACGGTACGTTTTACAGAAGCGACGCGCCCGGCAAGCCGCAGATGGCGGCGGACGGTGCGTCGGTCAAGGCGGGCGACGCGGTGTGCGTTGTCGAGGCGATGAAGTTGTTCAATCCCATCAAGGCGACCGCATCGGGAAAAATAACGTTCCTTGTCGCGCATGGAACGGTAGTTGCCAAGGGTCAGCCCGTCGCATCCATAGAATAGAAACAGTAGCAAAATCTGCAAACACAAGGAGGCAGAGATGAACAAGGAAAAAACAAGGAACCCACGAATCCTCATTGTCACGCCGGAGATTACCTATCTGCCTGAAGGGATGGGGAACCTCGCTGGAAAGATGTCCGCAAAAGCAGGCGGTATGGCCGATGTCTCCGCGTCTCTTGTGTCAGCGCTGCATGAGCTTGGCGCCGACGTGCACGTGGCGCTGCCGCACTACAGGCGGATGTTCCACGTCGAAACGGCTCAACTGGTCGCGTCGGAACTTCGAAAGTACAAGAGCCATCTGCCCGACGAACGCATTCATCTCGCCGAAGATCGCTGCTTCTACTACCGCGACACGGTTTATTCGCGCGGTGACGGCAACATCAAGCTGGCTCTTGCGTTCCAGCGCGAGGTGATCAACAACATCATCCCGCGCGTCCAGCCCGATCTCATACACTGCAACGACTGGATGACAGGCCTCATTCCCGCGGCGGCGCGCCGCGAGGGGATTCCCTGCCTCTTCACTGTTCACAACATCCACACGCAGAAGCTCACTCTCGCGCAGATTGAGGATGCTGGAATCGATGCGGCGGAGTTCTGGATGAACCTCTACTACAGCTATCCTCCGTACAACTACGAGGAGTCTCGCAACTCCAATCAGATCGACCTTCAGGCCTCTGGCGTGTTCGGCTCACACTTCATCAACACCGTCTCTCCCACTTTCCTGCAGGAGATTGTGAACGGCTGGCATTCGTTCATTCCCGACTCGATTCGCAATGAGATACGCAACAAGTTCAATGCGGGTTGTGCGGCGGGTATCCTCAATGCGCCCGATCCGACTGACAATCCGGCGACGGACGACAAGATTCCTTTCAAATACGGTCCCGAAAACCACCGCGAGATGAAGCGCCAGAACAAGCTTGCACTGCAGCACGCGCTCGGTCTCGAGGAGAACCCCGACGCGCCGCTCTTTTTCTGGCCGAGCCGCCTAGACCCGGTGCAGAAGGGACCGCAGTTGCTGACGGACATCACCTACCGCTTCCTCGAAAAGTACGCCGCCGACGGGGCGCAGCTTGCGATCATCGCGAACGGGCCTTATCAGCAGCCTTTCTGGGATATCCGCGAGTTCCACGGTCTGCAGAGCCGCATCGGCGTGCATAACTTCGACGGACGCCTTTCGCAGCTCGGTTTCGCGGCAAGCGATTTCACGCTCATGCCGTCACTATTCGAGCCTTGCGGCCTGCCGCAGATGCAGGCGCCGATCTACGGTTCGCTCGCAGTAGCCCACAACACCGGCGGACTGCACGACACAGTGGAGAATCTTGATGTCGGCGCGTCGAAGGGCAACGGCTTCGTTTTCGACACTTACGATTCCGGCGGATTGTTTTGGGCTCTCGACCAGGCGATGGCGTTCTACCGCCAGCCGCAGGATGTCAAGGAGCGCGAGATTGGTCGCATCATGACCGAGTCGCTTCGCCGCTTCAATCACGAGACGTGCGCAAAGGAGTACATCAAGCTCTACGAGCGTATGCTCGACAGACCTCTCGTGCGCTGAAACAGATGCGACTAGCCTGCATGAACGGGTTGCCGAACAGTCGGGAAGGCCGCTGTTCGGCAGTTGACATTTAACGAGCGTTAACATTTCCTTAACATGCAAGTGGTAGAATTAGAGCAGTTTTCATCAAAAGGAGCAATGGCAACAATGCTGGAAGTCAAGAACCTGAAAAAGCGCTTCGGCTCGTTTGAGGCGGTGAAGGGCATTTCCTTTTCCGTCGCGAAAGGCGAAGTGCTTGGATTCCTCGGGCCAAACGGCGCGGGAAAATCGACTACAATGAGAATGATTACGGGCTTTCTGCCGCCGACAGACGGTACGGCTCTCATATGCGGGCACGACATATCGACAGATCCTGTCGAGGCGAAGAAATGCATAGGCTATCTGCCAGAATCCGCGCCGAGCTACCGCGCTATGACCGTCGAGGACTTCCTCGCGTTCATAGCGCACGTACGCGGATTCAATGGCGCGAAGTGCCGCGCAAAGGTCGAAGAAGTGATTGAAAAGGCACGCCTCGCGCCTGTGGCGAAGAAGACTATAGAGACACTCTCCAAGGGCTATCGCCAGCGTACGTGCTTCGCGCAGGCAATCATCCACGACCCGAAGGTTCTCATCATGGACGAGCCCACCGACGGTCTCGACCCCAACCAGAAGTTCACCGTGCGCGAAATGATCAAAGAGATGGCCGCCGAAAAGGCGATTGTCATCTCGACCCACATCCTCGAGGAGGTAGACGCCGTCTGCACGAGGGCTGTGGTAATCGCCGACGGCGAAATCAAGGCCGACGGCACGCCGGCCGAACTGAAGGCGATGGATCCGAGCGGAAAGCTAGATGTGGTGTTCCGCAATCTTACGATGAAGAAAGGGGCCGCGCTATGAAGTGGTTTTCCAATGTGAAAGCGGTGTTCCGCCGCGAGTTCAAGAGCTATTTCGACTCGCCCGTGGCGTATGTGTTCCTTACTGCGTTTCTCGTTCTGGTAGGGTTTCTCACATTCGGTGTGGCGATGTTTTACGAACGCCGCCAGGCCGACCTGATGCCGTTCTTTTTCTGGCATCCGTGGGTATATCTGCTGTTGGTTCCTGCTGCTACCATGGGCACGTGGGCCGACGAACGCAGAAACGGTACAGCCGAGCTTCTGCTCACTTTGCCTATGACCGCTACGCAGGCGCTTGTCGGCAAATTCCTTGCCGCATGGGCGTTTCTCGGCATCGCACTTGCGCTTACATTCCCTGTGGCGGCGACGGCGGCCTATCTCGGTTCTCCCGACTGGGGTGCGATCTTCTGCGGATATCTTGGCTCGTTTCTCTTCGCGGGCGCGGCGGCTGCGATAGGTCTTTTCGCCTCGACGCTTTCGCGCTCCAGCGTGGTCGGGTTCGTGATATCGCTTGCGCTTGTATTCCTGCTGATAATCGTAGGCTTCAGCCCTGTGACCTCTGCGGTGGCGAATTGGGGCGTGCCGACTGCGATAGTGGATGGAATCGCCGCATGCTCGCTTCTCACGCACTTCGAGTCAATGCAGCGTGGAGTGGTCGATCTGGCCGATATCGGCTATTATGTCGGTCTCGCCGTGTTCATGGTCGCCGCCGCCAAGGCCGTGACAGACGGACGCCGCGGCACCAGGAGCAATTCATTTGCTCTCGTGGCACTAGCGGTGATTGTCATTGCGGCAGATGTCGTTCTTGCGAATCTTCCTCTCCGAGCCGACTTCACGGCCGAGAGACTCTACACGATTTCGGATGGCTCGAAGAAAGTTCTCGCCAAGCTTGACGCCGACGTTACGCTAAAGTACTATGTCAGCTCTAGCGCGGCTGATATGCCGGTAAACCTCAAGACATACGCCAATCAGGTGGAGAATCTGCTCAAGGAATACGAGAGGGCGTCTGCCGGGAGACTCGTTCTTGAAGCGTACGATCCAAAGCCCGATTCTGACGCCGAGGAGTGGGCGCAGCGCTATGGCATTGAGCCGCGCACCGTCAATCCGTTCGGGGCGCCAGTCTACTTCGGCGTCGTTGCTGTGTGCGGCGACCGAGAAGAGACTATCGCTCGCCTAACACCCGAAACCGAGTCCACTCTTGAATACGACCTTACGCGTCTAGTAACGCGCGTCGCGTGGCCGGAGCGTCCCGTCGTAGGGCTAATGACCTCGCTCGACGGCGTACTCGGCGGCGAGATGAACCCGATGATGATGCAGATGGGTCAGCGTCCTCCTCAAGGCTGGGCTGCTTTCTCCGAGCTTGCCAAGGACTACGACGTGCGCCCAGTTGCGACCGATGCCGATTCCATCGACGAAGAAGTGAGGGCTCTCGTTGTTCTGCACGCGAAGGATCTGTCGGACAAAACGCTCTACGCAATCGACCAGTTCGTCCTTCGCGGCGGTCGCCTGATCGCGTGTGTCGATCCGTTCAGCATTAAGGATATGCTCGCCTCGCGCCAGAATCCGCAGGCGATGCAGATGGGCGGCGGCGACGGGCCTTCCACCCTTGGCAAGTTGTTCGATGCATGGGGCGTGAAGTTTGAGACGTCGAAACTGGCTTGCGACCTCTCTGCCGCGACGAAGCTTAACGCGGGCGACGGCGGTGTCGAGGACAACCCGGCGTTTCTCTCGCTGGGCGCGAAGAACATGGACTCCGGCGACTTGCTTGTTTCGCAGCTAACGCAGGTTATGTTCCCGTTTGCTGGCGCGCTGAAGTTCGAGGGCAAGGACGATTCTCTGTCGTTCACGCCCGTGATCACTACCTCCAAGGACCATTCCTGCCTCGTAGATCGCTGGAGCGTGCAGTTCGGCATGGACTCGCTGGTGCGCCAGCTTTCGCCGGACGGCGAAAGCCGCACTCTCGCCGCGCGTATCGACGGCACATTCAAGACGGCCTATCCCAACGGGCCAGACGGAACGAACGACGTATCGAAGGCGCTCTCCGAAGGGAAGGGGTCTGTGCTCGTGTTCGCCGATTCCGACTTCCTCGCAGACGAGTTCTGCGTGCGTGTTTTGCGTACGCCTTTCGGCAACATGGCGCAGCCGCTCAACGACAACCTCGCCCTGTTCTCCAACGTGATCGAGCAGTTCGCCGGACGGGAGGAGCTTATCGGCGTAAGGTCGCGCGGCAAATCCAACAGGCCTTTCGTCGTCGTAGACGAGCTCGAAGCCGAGGCGCTCGCCCAGTGGCAGCGCGAGCAGTCAAAGTTCGAGGAGGAACTCCAGCAGACGCAGCAGCGTCTCTCCGCGCTGCAGAAGCAGAAGAGCGGCAACGAGCGCTTCATTCTTTCGCCTGAACAGCAGAACGAGATTGCCAAGCTGCGCAAGGCCCAGGCAAAGACACGCCGTGAGCTGAAGAACGTTCGCAAGAAACTTACTGCTGGCATCGACTCGCTGGGGCTTCGACTTAAGGTGTATAACATTGTGCTCGTCCCTGTTTTGGTGGTCCTCTTTGGACTCTTCAGGGGCTTCATGAGAAAGAGAGGTTGATAGACATGACTAACAAGAATCTTGTGGCGCTGGCCGCAGTCGCCATTGTGCTGGGAGGCGCGGCATACATGCTCTCCAGCAGCTCGAAGCCTTCCGCCGCGAAGCTGAACGGAAAACCGATACTTCCAGGCCTAGACGTATCCGCCGTTGCGAGCATCGAGGTTGGCGACAAGCTGAAACTCTCGTCCAGCGACGAAGGCTGGACCCTCGATACGCTCTACGGCTATCCGGCAGACCGCTCGAAGATCGCCGAGAACCTTCTGAAGCTTGTCGATCTCAAGGTTGGTCAGGTGGCCCGTGGGCGCGCACTCGGCGAGTCGAAGGACATCGTCCTCAAAGACTCGGCAGGCAAAGAACTCGTTCGTCTGCCGATAGGCGACAAGCACCGTGGCCGTTACGTTGGATTTGCAGGCGAGACTGTGCTCGTGACCGATTCTCTCGATGCGTTCGATGGCGGCGTGAGGGACTGGTGCGACACTCGCCTCGCCGATTTCGACGTGAACTTCAACACTGTCGCGGATCCTGCGCTCACTCCCGAGGAAACGGGTATTGCGACAGGTGTCGTGCACATGGTGACGGTCAAGGAAGGTACGAACGATGTGCAGCGCGTCGCTGTAATCGGCGCCAAAGCGAAGGACAGTTCCGACCGCTACTTCAAGCCTGAGGGTGGGAAGTGGACCTACCTCATCCCGTCCTATTCGGCGGACAGAATGCTAAAGGAGCATGAAAAACCCGCCGAGCCTGCACCTGAGCCCGAAAAGGCTGCAGCCGAGCCTGCCGCTGTCGAAGAACCGGCGGCTACCGTGACGGAATCCGAGGCTTCCGCCGCTACGGAATGAAAGACCTTGTGATAGTTGGCGCTGGCGGGTTGGGACGCGAAGTGGCGTGGTCCATTGAGCGCATCAACGCCGCCGCGTCAGCGCCAAGGTGGCGCATAGTCGGTTTCGCAGACGACGCCCCGGACAAGGAAAGTGGCGTCTTCGCAGGACGTCCGCTTCTTGGCTCTTGCGCAAAAGCCGCGCGAGACTGGCCTGATGCGGATTTCTTCATCGCCGTAGGCGACAACAAGACGCGCCAGAAGATAGCATCCTCGCTTGATGGAAGGGCATTCCCTTCAATAGTCGATCCTGCTGCGGACATAGCGCCGACGGCGTCCGTTTCGCGCGGCGTATTTGTCGGGCCTCGCGCGGTTGTGTCGGTCGACGCCAAAATTGGATTGTTCGCCATAGTAAACGCGCGCGCCGGCGTCGGACATGATTCCTGCCTCGGCGCATTCTCCCAGGTATGCCCCGGTGCATCTCTTTCGGGCGCGACGACGCTTGGCGAATGCGCTTTTGTCGGCACCAACGCCTGTACGCTTCCTGGCGTATCTGTAGGTGATGATGCGAAGATTGCCGCAGGTACGTCGGCATACTGCAATGTTCCTGGCGGTGCGACGCTTTCGCCGTTCGGCACACTGAAGAATCCAGCTTGATCCAGCGGCGGCGGGCTTTTCTCCGCATGTCTTTTGCCGAGGATTCTTGGGGCGATTTGCTCTGCAAAGACTGCGGGAGTATGGTATAATACAACCCATGAAAATCAATGCACTAGTTATGATGTCAGTTGCCGCTGTTTCAGGATGTGCCATTGCGGCGGAGTCCGTCGCTACGGCGGAGTTTGAGGGTAATGCGATTAGGCTTTACGACAATCCTCTTTCATATGAGGTGTCAAGAAGCGGCGTTGTGCTGGTGCCGCGAACGTCGATTGGCTTATGCATCAACGGAGAGTGCCTCGCCAAGGGCGCGAAGCCCGCTGCAACGCCGTCCGTAAATGCGATAAAAGGGGGTTCTGTTTCCACACCGTGCTACAAGAAGTCGTCCGTAGTCCTGAACGGAGTGGAAGCGCTTGCCGACTTTGGCGATTTCGCGGTTCGGCTCGTGGCGCGCGCCGATGGCGTGGCATACCGGCTCGAAACCAAGAAGACCGGCGTCATCACTGGCGAGAAGGCGGATGTCACTGTTCCGCCGTCGGCCCGCTGCTGGTTCAACCGAACGCCGAGAAGCAAGCTCGGCAACGAAGAGACCGTTCCCGAATTTGCCGATGCGCAAAACCTTCCCAACGATGCAACAAAGGCCTTCTATCTGCCGTTCGTATATTCAGTCGCCGACAAGACGGTGGCGGTCACAGAATCTGACATACACGACTATCCCGTGTTGAATTTTGCCGATGCAGAGAAGACGGAAGTCGGCATAAGGCTTTCGTCTCTGTTTGCAAAATATCCAAAGACAGTCGTTCATTCTGCGAACGAAAAAGGCTGGAGCGAGCGCATTATATTGCCGAAGGGCGGCCGTTGGGTCGATGTCATCGAGACCGAAGACTTCATCGCCAAGGCTGACACCCCGCGTACGCTTCCGTGGAGAACATTCATATTGGCCGACGCGCCGTCAAAGCTGTGCGAGGCCGATATCGTTTACGCGCTCGCAGAGCCTGCCGAAACAGGCGCTGATTTCTCATGGGTCAAGCCAGGCAAAGTCGCGTGGGACTGGTGGAATGCGTTCGACAACAAGGGTGGCACAGGCTGCACGACTGCCACCTACGAGCGCTTTATCGACTTCGCGGCCAAGACAGGCGTAGAGTATGTGATTCTGGACGAGGGCTGGAGCGCCAAGCTCGACATATGGCATGATAATCCGGAAGTTGACGTTCCTCATCTGATAGACTACGGCGCAAAGAAGGGCTTAGGGATAATTCTGTGGATGGCATGGGCGCAGGTTTATGGCGATGAAGAGCATGTCGCCGAACACTTCGCCAAACTCGGCGCAAAAGGGTTCAAGGTTGATTTTATGGATCGCGGCGACGCGCGTATCGCGACGTTCCTCGAAAAATTTGCCGAGGCGTGCGCAAGAAATCGCATGGTCGTCGATTATCACGGCGCATATCGTCCGGTCGGTCTTCAGCGCAAGTATCCGAACATCTTGAACTTCGAGGCGATACACGGGCTGGAACAGATGAAGTGGGCTAAAATCGACAAGGATATGTGCATGAACGATGTAGCGTGCTTCTATCTTAGAATGTCCGCAGGTCCGATGGATTACACTCCTGGCGCGATGGACAACTATCCGATCGGGGAATATAAAGGAACGTATGTGAATCCTGGTTCTGTCGGCACACGAGTTCACCAGATGGCACTCATGGCGCTTTACGAGGCGCCGCTGCAGATGCTCAGCGATTCGCCGACGAAGTACGAACAGAATATGGAGTGCTTTTCCTTCATGGCGAAGACGCCTGTAGTCTGGAACGCGACGGTCGGTCTTGGCGGATGCCCTGAATCGTATGCGGCCGCGGCAAGATTGTCCAAGGATGGCTCATGGTATGCAGCCGGGATAAGCAACAAGGATGCTCGCGAGGTGTCTTTCAAAACGGCATTCCTCGGAGAGGGGGAATGGTCGGCTGAGATGTTCTGCGACTCGGTCTCGGCCGATGCAAAACCTTGCGACTACGTCGTCGAGCGCAAAACCGTCAAGGCCGGCGACGTGATTACGGTAAAAATGGCGTCTGGCGGCGGATTTATCGTTCGCTTTTCCAGGAACTGACCGGCGTAACGTCACGGCGTTTTTTGATATAATACACGCAACACAACTCATCAGAAAGGATTCCACTTGTGAATCAGGCAGAAAAGGAACGCTTCGCCAAGGTCGGCAAGACCTTCAACGCGAAAAAGTACATCGAGAGCGAAATCAAGGCCATCCGCGAACAGGTTGGCGACAAAAAGGTTCTGCTGGCAATGTCCGGCGGAGTTGACAGTTCCGTGTGTGCGGTTCTGCTGCACAAGGCCATCGGCAAGCAGCTCGTGTGCGTGTTTGTCGATCACGGATGCATGCGTCTCAACGAGGCTAAAGAGGTCAAGAAGGTCTTCAAGGGCAAGTTCGGCATCAACCTGATCCAGATCGATGCCGAGAAGCGCTTTCTCGACAAGGCCAAAGGCATCACCGATCCCGAGCTCAAGCGCAAGTGCATCGGCGGCGAGTTCATCAAGGTCTTTGCTGATGTTGCGCGCGATCTCAAGAAAAAGTTCGGCGACATCGAATTTCTCGGCCAGGGTACGATATATCCCGACATTATCGAATCTGGCGTTGGCGGGCACAAGGCCGTAAAGGCCCACCACAACGTTGGCGGACTTCCGAAGGATATCATTTTCAAGGGGCTTGTCGAGCCGGTGAAATATCTCTACAAGGATGAAGTTCGCAAGGTGGGCAAACTGCTCGGAATCCCCGAGGAGATGGTGATGCGCCAGCCTTTCCCTGGCCCGGGCCTTGCAGTGCGTTGCATTGGAGAGCTCACGAAGGAGAAGCTTGATATCCTCCGTCAGGCGGATTTCATCTTCCGCGACGAGATGCACAAGGCGGGTCTCGACAAGAAGGCCCAGCAGTTCTTTGCCATCATGACGAACGTAAAGAGCGTCGGCGTCAAAAACGGCGCGCGCACTTTTGGTTACGTGATCGGCATTCGTGCGATCTCTACGCAGCAGTTTGTCAAGGCGGGGATAGTCGAGCTTCCGTTCAAGTTCGTTACCATGGTCGCCGAGAAGATAGCGACGAAGGTTAAGGGCGCGAACCGGGTCGTATGGGACATCACCCCGAAACCGCCGGCGACGATCGAGTGGGAATGAAGCGCGTTTTCATCGACGGTAGCGCAGGTACGACGGGCTTGAGGATTCGCGAGCGCCTGCAGGCGCGAGGCGACCTTGAGATCGTCGTTCTTCCAGACGAACTTCGCAAAGATGTTTCGGCGAGACGCGATGCGTTGAACTCGTCGGATGTCGCCTTTCTCTGTCTGCCCGACGCAGCTGCAGTCGAGTCGGCAGCGCTCGTCGACAATAAGGATACAGTCGTTATCGATACTTCCACGGCGCATCGCACGGTTGATGGATGGGAATACGGCTTTCCGGAGTTGGCTGGACGGCGCGAACGCATCGCGAAAGCGAAGCGCATTGCGAATCCGGGTTGTCACGCTTCAGGGTTTGTCGCGCTTGTCGAGCCGCTTGTGCGCGCCGGAATCGTCAAAAAAGGCGAACAACTTTCTGCGTTCTCGCTTACCGGATATTCGGGTGGCGGCAAAAAGATGATTGTCGAGTATGAAGATTGCTTGGGGACTGGCGGCGATTTGAGTTCGCGGCTTTTTACGGGAGGGCGCCAATATGCGCTTGGACAGTCTCACAAGCACCTGCCAGAAATGGTGAAGGTGTGCGGCATTTCACATGCGCCATGCTTTTCGCCTGTCGTCGTTCCGCACTACAGCGGAATGGAAGTTACCGTGTTTCTCTTCGACCGCGATCTTTCGACGATAAAAGATTGCTACCGCGAGTACTACGCCGATAACGGACTGATGTCGTTTGTGGATGATCCTGCCGTAGATGAAGGCGGCTTTTTGTCGTCCGCAGCTCTCTCTGGGAGCGACGAGATGGAGGTGTCGGTCTTAGGAAACGGCGGGCGCGTCATACTTGTGGCGCGATTCGACAATCTTGGGAAGGGCGCGTCCGGCGCGGCCATACAGAATATGAACATAGCTCTCGGCTGCGACGAGAAGACGGGGCTGGTATGCCGTTGAGATTTGCTTTCGCGACTATTGCAGGCACTGCGCTGATGACGGCCCAGCCGCTCGTTGACGATGACGTTCTGGAGCCAAGTGTCGAAAACGAGGTCGCCCACGCTCTGAACATTGCGCCGACGAATTCGGCGATTGGTTCGTTTGACCGCACGGAAGCGATTTGTGCGCTTGCAGGCACGAACCGCCTTACGTCCACAGAAATGGCGATAACGCTTATCTCGTCCCAACATGCAGATGGACGCTGGTTTGTCGGCACTAATGACGTTACTGCGGTGGCGATCGAACTTCTTGAGGCCATTCGCTGACGATATGCCAAAAGTTTGCAGTATGAAGCATTCTTTATGGTCGTAGGCGCATTGGCAAGAAAATTCATGCTTGGAAGTGCTTGGCACGAGATGATATTCATCGTAAACTCTTGTGTAGGCGTGCGGGTAGGTTTCGGAATGCTGCGAGATGGTGATGGGGGGCTGCCATAGTCTATGAAAGAGAGAGATGACAGAATTGACCACATAAAAGCGGTGCTTGTTTCGTTTGTCGCGGCTATCCACGTACTCGCGGCGCACGAGACCGCCGGGACTGCGACACCTTTTATGCGCGCTATCAGGATTGTGCTGTATTTGGTGAGCATTCCTCTCTTTTTTGCCGTTTCTGGATGGCTCAGTCGTCCACAGCCAATATATCAATACTATCGCAAGAAGTTCGTCCGCGTGCTAGTGCCGTTTTACATCTTTTCTGCGCTGAAGCTTCTGTATGGCACAGTCGTTTCTGCGCGCTATGCTCATGCGGAGACTTTGGTGGGACGGCTTCTTGACGCGTTCATCTTCGGCCGTCTATACTGGTTTGCATATGCGATATTCGTCGTTCTCGCAATAGCGCCGCTTTTGTGGCGTTTGAGGACTCGTATGCTTTTCGTGGCGCTGGCGGCGAGCGTAGGCCTCTCATGCGTGGAGGAATATCTGCCGTCGGCTTTCCAGCTCAAGGCCGTCGCTGCGCTTTTGCCGTATTTCATCTTGGGTATGCTTGTCCGCAGGATTTGGCCGTGCTTTGCGTTCGTCCCGCTTCGCAAGACCGTGTCGAACATGCCTTCGCGGGCGTTGGCGTTTACAGGACGCAACGCATGGGCAATAATGTTTCTCGACGCCTTCTTCAAGGCGTTTCTCGTGCAGATCATGCCGCAACGAGCGATGGCGCCATTGGTGATATGTCTTGATCTATTACTATGTGCCGCAACATGCAGGTTCTTGTCGCATCTTCCTGGGCATCGCTTTCTCGGCGTCTCCAAATGACCTGGGGCGATGAAGCCTGACCTCACGGTTTCCGTCTACAATGTTGCGGAAAATATCGGCGGGAAGGGGACGCTTGAAAAGGCGCAAGAGTAAATGGTATAATTTGCGGCATGAAATATTCAAGAATAGTCATGTCTGTCGCTACGTGTGCGATGTTGTTTACGGCTGATGCCGCAGTGCTAGGTCACCACAATCTTATTGCCCATAGAGGTGAATCGTTCGATGCGCCTGAGAACACCCTCCCGGCATACAAGACTGCCGTGGAGCGAGGCTTCGGTTTCGAGTGCGACATCTACCTTTCGAAAGACGGGCGCGTGTTCACTTTCCACGACAGCGATCTCAAGCGGACATCAGGCGGCTTGAGCTCTAAGAAGTGCTCTGAGGCCACTTGGGAAGAACTTTCAAAGATTGATGTCGGTAATTGGGGGAAATGGAAAGACTCAAAGTTCGCGGGCACGCGTCCCGCGCTTCTTGAGGAGGTTCTTGAGCTTGCCCGCGATGGACGCAAGATATACGTCGAGGTCAAGCCAGGGCCGGAGATAGTCCCTTACATAAAGGATATATTCGAGAAACAGAAGCGGGCCACGCCAGAGAACACGCTGTTCATCTCTTTCAACAGCGAGAGCTGCAAAGCGCTTAAGCAGCAGATGCCGCAGTATAAGGTCTACTGGCTTACGTCCAGTCGCCACAAGCGTCAGCCCGGCAAGCCTGCGGTTACCGCCAGTGAGATTCTTGCCGCTCTGCGCGAGACGGGTGCCGATGGAGTCGACTGCCACTTTGCGCCAGATGTAGTCACCGGGGAGATGATATCGACTGTGCGCAAAGCAGGGTATGAGTTTCACGTATGGACAATCGACAAGCTTGAAGAGGCGCGCGAGGCCGTGCGCCGCGGCGCGCAGACTGTTACCACCAACTGCGCCAAGGCTCTCGCCGACGCTGACGCTTCCAGCAAATGAAAACGATTGATGGAAAACTCCTGGCGGCGAATCTGCGTGCCGAAATTGCCGGCGGTGTATCGCGACTCAAAGCCGAGAAGGGCGTAGTTCCAGGTCTCGCCGTAATTCTTGTCGGCGACAATCCTGCTAGTGTGAGTTATGTGACTGCGAAGGAGAAGGCGTGCCGCGAAGCAGGCATGCTTTCGCGTGAAGTTCGGCTTGGCGCGGAGACGACGGAACCGGAACTTCTCGATCTCGTAAAGGCTCTCAACGAAGACCCTGCGATACACGGCGTGCTTGTGCAGCTGCCGCTTCCGAAGCACATCTCCGAAAAAGCCGTCATAGACGCAATCGCACCTGAAAAGGATGTGGACGGTTTCACTCCTGTGAATGTGGGCCGGATGATAATCGGAGACGACTGCTTTCTGCCCTGCACTCCTCACGGCATCATCAAGCTCATCGAGTTCGCGGGCATGGATATTCGCGGCAAGCATGCGGTAGTGATCGGGCGCAGCAACATTGTGGGCAAGCCTGTCGCGGCGCTTCTTTCCCGCAGGGAGACGAATGCAACGGTCACTCTCTGCCACACCGGTACTCGCGATCTTGCCCATTTCACGCGCGACGCGGATATCGTTGTCGTAGCCGCAGGCCGCCCAGGCACACTTACTGGCGACATGCTCAAGCCGGGCGCAGTCGTGATAGACGTAGGCGTCAACCGCATCCCCGACGATTCGCGGCCGAAAGGCTTTCGACTGGTCGGCGACGCGGACTTCGAAAGTTGCGCGGCGGTTGCGGGCGCGATAACACCTGTCCCGGGCGGCGTAGGCCCGATGACAATAACAATGCTTCTCTGGAACACGCTTCAGGCCGCCAGGCGTGCCGCCGGTTGATCCGTCTATGAGGCTCGACAAGCTTATTCTGGCGCGAAATCCGGACTTTTCCAGGTCCAGAATAGAGGGCCTCGTTAAAAGCGGATATGTGACCGTCAACGGCGCGACCGCCGAAAAAGCCGGGATGAAGGTGTCGGAAGATGACGAAATAGAAGTAGAGATTCCTCCGCCTGTACCGGCGATTCCGACCCCGCAAGATATTCCGATTGATGTGCTGTATGAAGATGGCGACATCCTCGTTCTGAACAAAGCGGCGGGGATGGTGGTGCATCCTGCCCCAGGGCATTTCACCGGGACTCTCGTAAATGCGCTGCTTCATCATTGTCCAGACCTCTCAGGAATAGGTGGCGTTGCTCGACCGGGAATAGTGCACCGCCTGGACCAGTACACATCTGGGGCGATGGTGGTCGCCAAGTCGCAAAAGGCGATGGAGTCGCTCGTGAGAGCATTTGCCAGCCACGAACATGTGGAGAAGACTTATCTTGCCGTTTGCCGCGGCAGGCCGCGTCTTGAATCTGGCCGAATCGACAACATGGTCGGACGCCATCCCGTGGATCGCAAGCGCATGGCTATCGTCGAGCGCGGCGGAAAGCGGGCGGTGACGAACTGGAAGGTTCTGTCCGGTGTTTCTGCTGTCGATGGATTGTGCATCGTGGAGTGTGGAATAGAAACCGGGCGCACACACCAGATAAGAGTTCACATGGCCTCGCTCGGATGTCCGGTGGTGGGCGATGTTGTCTACGGCAGGCCATCGCTCGACCGGAAACTTGAACCTGCTCCAGCGCGCCAAATGCTTCACGCTTGGCGTCTGAAGTTGTGGCACCCTACGGAAGGCCGTCAGATGGAGTTTGAAGCACCGGTTCCTAATGACATGAAGGAATATATGAAATGGATCACATAATTCGAGTAACGGATCCGTGCAAGCCGTTGGAGTTCGATCTTTCCCGTCCGCTTGAAATTGAGGTTGGATGTGGGAAGGGGCGGTTTCTCACCGCCCGCGCGAAGGCGCATCCCGAATGCGACTTTCTCGGCATAGAACGCATGCTGGAGCGAGTGAGGCTGTTTGACGGCAAGTGTCGCCGCGGAGGGATAGACAATGCTCGCGTCCTGAGGCTTGAGGCCCTTTACACATTCCACTATCTGCTCCCGGCGCATCACGCGCGCAAAGTTTATGTGTTCTTCCCTGACCCGTGGCCTAAGAAGAAGCATCATTCGCACCGCCTGTTCGGACCTCTCTTTCTGAATGCGCTGTGGAAGCGTCTTGAGATCGGCGGAGTGCTGGAATTTGCCACGGACCATGCAGAATATTTCGAGGTTGTGTGCGAGTGTTTCGCGTCGGATGCTCGGTATGAACGGGTTGAACCCATGCCGCGCCCAAAAGAGGTATGGACGGAGTTTGAGACGATGTTCCGCGAGCAGGGCAAGCCAATCCATACCGCAGCCTGGCGGTCGCTGGCAGCGGACGATTCGCCGCTTGCTCCGCTTGCGATTCCGCCGGAGGCGGAGCCGCGCGAAGGAGTGGCGCGGCGATATGCCGCAGCAGACGATTCGGCGGTTGCCGGATGATTATGGTATAATAGCGTTCATGGATGGTTTGTTTATAACGGCGCGGCAGACGGTTGTACTGTTCATGCTGATGGCATTTGGCTTCGGGGCTGGCAAGTTCAGAATACTTGACGCTCCAAGCGTGAAGCGTCTTGCGGATTTTGTGCTTGTTATTGTTACGCCGTGCCTTATGGTAACTTCCTTCCAGCGCCCGTTTGACAGTGCTGTGTTGGTTGGCGTGGCGTGGGCGTTCGCTGCGGCGGTGTTTACGCATCTAACGTCGATTGCCTTCGCCCGTCTTGCCGTGCACGACCGCGACGCGGCGCGCGAACGAGTCTTGCGGTTCGCGACGGTATTCTCCAACGCCGGGTTCATGGGCTTCCCGCTTGAATACGCCTTGCTTGGTCCAGAGGGCGTGTTTTACGGTTCTGTATATGTGGTGGTGTTTCATCTTCTTTGCTGGACGTATGGCGTATGGGAGATAAAGGGTGGCTTTGGCGGGGAGAGCCCGCTTAAGGCTTTTGTCAATCCCGGCTTGGTGGGCGTAGCAATAGGGCTGCCGTTCTTTCTGCTTTCAGTTAAACTGCCGCAGATCGTCGCAGAGCCCGTAAAGGCGATAGGCGACATGAATACATCGCTTTCGATGGTCGTGCTTGGCTTTTATCTGTCTGGGGCGAGATTTGCCGCCGCGTTTTCCGCTTCGGGCACATATGTCACGCTCGCATTGCGGCATATCGTTGTGCCGGCTGTGTTGACGGCGGTTATGCTGCTTGTCCCTGGAATCGACCCGACTGTGCGCATGGCGGCGGTTATACCTGCGGCGGCTCCAGTTGGCGCAAGCGTTGCGATGTTTGCCGTGAGGTATGGTGGCGACGGCGAGTTTCCTGCGGCGCTGGTTGCGGTATCGACTGTTTTCTCGATTGTCACAATGCCGATTGTGATCGGTTTTGCGAAAACGTTTTTCGGAGGTATGTCATGATAAGTGCAACCCTTGTTGCGAAGTTCCCGTGGGCAGTAAAGGTTGTAAAGACATCGAAGCGGGTGTAAGCATGTTCCATCGCCTTTCCATTACAAGTCTCAAGTTCTTTCGCGCCGGTCCAGGGCTTTCGTTCAGGACTGGAAAATTCTTCGGCGAATCAATGCTCGTCGGGCTGGTTGCCGGGTTTGTGGTCGTAGGCTTTCGCTTCATGATCGAATTTGGGCGCGTTTATCTGCTTGAGCGCCTCGGCCATCATCAGTTCCTTTCCAGGCTGACGGACGGGGCGGCGTTTGTAGGCCTTTACTCCAAGACGCGGTTTCTCGATCCGCATCGTTGGCTGTTGGTCGTGATGCCTGCCATCGGCGCCCTGCTGGGCTATCTCCTTATAAAGCGCTTTGCAAGCCTTGAGCATGCGCGCGGCACCGACAGCGCGGTTTCCGCATATCATCAGCGCGACGGCTACATTCCCGGCGCGGTTGTGCCAATCAAGTCTGCGGCGTCGGTTCTCACCGTCGCCTCTGGTGGTTCGGCCGGATACGAAGGACCGGTTACTCTGATAGGCGCGGCCTGCGGGTCGATCGTGGCGCGTTGGTTCAACCTGACGTTGAGAGCGCGGCGCATATTGATGGCCGCCGGTCTTGCTGCTGGCATAAGCGCGCTTTTCCAGGCGCCGCTCGCGGGCGCGATATTCGGGGTTGAGATCTTTTATTCGTCAAGCGATGTGGAGTATGAAACGCTTCTGCCGTGTTTTGTCGCATCTGCCGTGAGTTACACCATCTATGCCTATTTCTTTGGTTGGGGCTCGCTCTTTACAATGCCACCCGACTGCGTATACGAAAACGGTCTCAGGCTTCTGCCGTATTTCGTTCTGGCAGTCATGGTTACTTTCGGCGCGCGGTTTTACATCGCGTTCTTCCGTGGAGTGGAGGAATGGTTCCGTGAACTTGCGGCACCCGGGTGGGCAAAGGTTGTTATTGGAGGACTCGTCACCGGCATAATTGGCTTTTTTGTGCCCGATATACTCGGCACAAGCTATTCAATCATACAAGCAAGTTTCACGGCGGGCGAGAGTGAACTCTTTGAGAACTTCGGTCCGCTGACGATTGCCGGATTCGTCTGTTTCTTTTTCATGAAGGCGATAGCGACCGCCTTCACCGTCGGTTCCGGCGGGTCTGGCGGCGTCTTTGCGCCTGCGCTTGTTTGCGGTGGTACTCTTGGCGCGGCAACCGGCCTCTTCTTCGCGCGCGTTCTGCCTGTGTCTTTCGGCATCCATCCGGCGGCATTTGCCCTTGTCGGAATGGCTGGCTTCCTCGCCAGCGCAATACGCATACCGATAACGGCAATAGTCATTGTAGCTGAAATATCCGGAAACCACGGCCTGCTTTTGCCGGCCATGTGGGTTTGCGGAATAAGTTTCTGGCTCAACAACGGCTGGTCTCTCTACCGCAGCCAGCCTCACAGCCGCGAATCTTCGCCGCTCCACTCCCTAGGTTCATTGCGGCAGAATGTCCTACACTAGAGTTTTAGAAATCATGAAAATACTGATTACAGGTTCGGATGGTTTTATCGGCTTTCACGCGGCGCAGGAGTTTTTGCGGCGGGGCTGGACGGTTGTCGGCATCGACAACTTCTGCGATTACTACGATGTGCGTCTAAAGCGCGACAGATCTGCCGTTCTGCGCGAGCTGCCGGGATACTCCGAGCAGGAGATGGACATATGCGATCTCGCTGGGCTTAAAAGGGTGTTCGCGGACGAAGCACCAGATGTAGTGCTGAATCTTGCCGCGCAGCCTGGCGTAAGGTATTCCATAGATCATCCGTTCGTCTACCAGAAGACGAATCTCGAAGGTTTCCTGAACATACTGGAATGCTGTCGCCATTCGCCAAAGGTGCCGAAACTTGTTTTCGCCTCATCGTCATCGGTCTATGGCGGAAATAAAAAAATGCCGTTTGAGGAAAGCGACCCCGTGGACAACCCGGTAAGCCTTTACGCCGCGACGAAGAAAGCGAACGAACTCATGGCGCATACATACGCGCACCTTTACAAGATTCAGACCATAGGTCTTCGTTTCTTCACCGTGTACGGCGATTGGTACCGGCCCGACATGGCGCTTTCGCTTTTCGCCGACGCCATGCTGCACGATCGGAAGATCAAGGTGTTCAACCATGGGGACATGCTGCGCGATTTCACGTATGTGGACGACATTGTCAATGGAATCGTCCGCGTGGTCGAGGCGGATGGCCTGCCTCTCTACGACATATTCAACATCGGTAACCACAGAAGCGAAAAACTCATGGATGTGATTGAAACGCTTGCTTCCGCTCTTGGCGTAACGCCTAAGATGGAAATGCTTCCCATGCAGCCCGGCGACGTATATGCGACTTTCGCCAGCATCGACAAGCTGCGTTCTGCGGTTGGATACGAACCGACGACGACTATACGCGAAGGCATCCCGGTCTTTGCAAAGTGGTACAGAACGTATCACGGTTTGTAACGCCGCCAAAAGCGCTCAGGCGGTTGTGGCGTTCCGCAGACGAATATGGTACAATATTGAATCAAAGGAGAATCATGTCTGAAGTTACAGTGGAAATGAGAAGGCACAGCGCGGCGCATCTAATGGCGCGCGCGGTGCAGAATGTGTTTGAAGACGTGCAGGTCGACATCGGCCCGGCGACGGACGACGGGTTTTATTACGACTTCGATCTGCCGCACAGGCTTTCGCCCGAGGATTTCCCGAAGATCGAGGCCGAAATTGCCCGTCTGATCGCGCTTGACGAGCCGTTTGTCAAAAAAACGGTCTCGCGCGAGGAGTGTGCGAAGATGCTTGCGGGCCAGCGCTACAAGCTCGAACGTCTCGCCGACATACCCGAGGGCGAGGACATATCCACATACACCGTCGGCGATTATGCTGAGATGTGCCGAGGGCCGCACGTGGCGCACTCGGCGCAGATAGGCGTAGTGAAGCTTACTCGCGTCGCGGGTAGCTACTACCGCGGCGACGAGAACAACAAGATGCTTCAGCGCATCTACGGCATAATTGCCAAGGATCAGGCTGAGATGGACGCGATTGTGGCGCGCGCCGAGGAGGCGAAGCGCCGCGACCACCGCCGCTTGGGCGTCGAGCTCGATCTCTTTCATCTCGATCCCGAGGATCCCGGCCAGATATTCTGGCATCCGCGCGGATGGTCGATCTATGTGGCGCTTCAGGACTACATGCGCGCCAAGCTCGTCAAGGACGGCTACATGGAGGTCAACACCCCCGCTCTGATGCCGCGCAGTCTTTGGGAACGCAGCGGGCATTGGGATCACTACAAGGCCAACATGTTCATCACCGAGAGCGAGAAGCGCATCTTCGCCGTGAAGCCGATGAACTGCCCAGGCGCGCTGGAGATATTCAAGAGCTCGACCAGAAGCTACAAAGACCTTCCCATGCGTCTTGCTGAGTTCGGCCACTGTGCACGCAACGAGCCGAGCGGTACTCTGCATGGCATAATGCGTGTGAGAGGTTTCGTACAGGACGACGCTCACATCATCTGCACCGAAGACCAGATTGAGGAGGAGGTCGCCAAGTTCTGTCGCCTGCTCAAGGATGTTTATTCAGACTTCGGTTTTGACAAGAACATGAAGGTTCGCCTGTCGACTATGCCTGAGGATCACGTCGGCGACGAGGCGACGTGGCGCAAGGCCGAGGACGCGCTCGCCAAGGCGCTTGTCGCGAATGGAATGGAATACGCTATTCAGGAGGGCGAGGGTGCTTTCTACGGTCCCAAACTCGAGTTCAAGATAACAGACGCTCTTGATCGCGAGTGGCAGTGCGGCACGATCCAGCTAGACTACCAGTTGCCTAGCGCGGAGCGGCTCAACGCCGAGTACATCGGTCCGGACGGCAAAAAACACCATCCCGTGATGCTTCACCGCGCGGTGCTGGGCTCGCTTGAACGTTTCATCGGAATTCTGATCGAGCATTACGCAGGCGCGTTTCCGCTTTGGCTTGCACCGGAGCAGGTGCGCATACTGCCGATCAGCGACAAGGCTCTCGACTACGCGAGGAAGATCCGTGCCGGACTGGAAGATGCGGGATTCAGAGTCGATGTAGATACATCCGCCGAGAAGCTCGGCGCGAAGATACGCGCGGCGACCGTGCAGAAGGTGCCGTATCAGATTGTGGTCGGTCCTCGCGACGAGGCGGCGGGCACAATATCGGTGCGCTCTCGCGCCGAAGGTGATTTGGGCGCGATGACTCTCGCCGATTTCACGGCGCGGCTCAATGGCGAAGTCGAAAAGAAGTAAGGTAAAATCTCTAAATATTCAAGGTTGTGAAAATGGCAGAAGAAAACAAGTCGTCCCTCGATGCACTGAGTGCGCTTTGTAAGCGTCGTGGATTCATCTATCATTCGTCGGAGATATACGGCGGAATGCCGGGTTTTTGGGACTACGGCCCGCTCGGATGTGAGCTCAAGGCGAATGTAAAGCAGGCTTGGTGGCAGTTCACCGTTCGCGGGCGCGAGGATGTCGCCGGGCTCGATGCGACGATCATCATGCATCCGAAAATCTGGAAGGCGTCCGGCCACCTTGACACATTCGCCGATCCGATGACGATGTGCAAGCAGTGCAAGAAGCTCATGCGAGCCGATCAGATCGACGATATCCGCGCAGAACTCGGCAAGAAGGCGGCTGCGGTCAATCCTGCCTACGCTCTGTCGTGTCCGCACTGCGGCGGCGAGATGACCGAGCCGAAGCCGTTCAACCTTATGTTCAAAACGGTCGTCGGTCCGATTGACGACCCGTCGAACGTGGCGTATCTGCGACCGGAGACGGCCCAGGCCATCTTCGCACAGTTCCAAAATGTTACATCGACTTCGCGCATGACCGTTCCTTACGGAATCGCGCAGATGGGCAAGAGTTTCCGCAACGAGGTGACGCCGAGAAACTACACCTTCCGCAGCCGCGAGTTCGAGCAGATGGAGCTTGAGTTCTTCATCCGTCCGGACGAGGCGGTTGAGATTCTCCACGGCCACGTCGTCACCCTCGCCGACAACCCCGACCTTAACGGCCCTGTGCAGGACGATTGGGGCTGGGAGGTTTGGCACAAGTATTGGGTCGAGCAGAGAAAGAAGTTTCTCAACTCTGTTGGTCTGCCGACCGAGCACTTTGTAGAGTATTGGCAGAAGCCGGACGAGCTCGCCCACTATGCGCGCGCATGCGTTGACATCGAGTATGACTTCCCGTTTGGGCGACAGGAGCTGGAGGGTATTGCCGCACGAAGCGACTTTGATCTTTCGCAGCACCAGAAGTGGTCTGGCGAATCGCAGATGGTCTTTGACGATCCGCTCAAACAGGCTGCCAAAAAGATGGACGAGGCTGCGCGCAAGGCGTTCATAGAGAAGGTCCAGTCCGATTGGGTTTCGCGCGGCAAGGATGCGGTTGCGGCGGAGAAGTTTTGCCTTGCGCTTTTTGACGGCAAGTATGTGCCGCACGTGATCGAGCCGTCGGCAGGCGTTGACCGGCTCATGCTTGCGTTGCTCTGCGAGGCGTATGAGGAGCAGAAGCTTGTCGACGAAAAGGGCAAGGAGGATGTCCGCACGATTCTTCACTTTAGCCCGAAGGTCGCGCCGGTAAAAGTCGCGATATTCCCTCTCATAAAGAAAGACGAGGCGCAATACGGTTTTGCGCGCGACCTGTTCGCCAAACTTCAGAAGAAGGTCAACTGCATGTGGGATGTCTCTGGTGCTATCGGTCGCCGCTATCGCCGTCAAGACGAGGCTGGTACGCCGTGGTGCATAACGGTCGACGAACAGTCCACGAAGGACGGAACATTTACCGTTCGCGAACGCGATTCCATGGAGCAGAAGCGCATGACATATGGCGAGTTCCTTGCTATGATGTACGAGTCGCTGGAGTTCTGAGATGAAGAACGATTGCATATTCTGCGCGATCGTCGCAGGCGAGATACCGAGCTTTAAGGTGTACGAGGACGATTTCGTCCTCGCATACCTTGACATAAATCCATTCACGAAGGGGCATGTCCTCGTAATCCCGAAGACGCATTCAACGGGTCTTCTGGATACTGACGATGATGCCCTTGCGGCGGTGGTCATGCGCGTCAAGAAGGTTGCGGCTCACATGAAGGCCTCGCTCCCGTGCGACGGATTCAACATTCTTCAGAACAACGGCGAAGCGGCCGGACAGACGGTAAAACACCTCCATTTCCATATAATCCCGAGATATGCTGGCGAACCGCTGGCATTTGAGAGCCACAAGGGCGACATGTCCGAGCTTGCTGCCCTTGCCAATCGCCTCCGCATGTAGTGACGGCTTGAGTAGGCGCGTTTTTGTTTCGCTCTGACTGTGGAATGTGCTCGGGGGATTAGATACAATCCATGCAAATATCTCCAGCGCAGTTCATAGACAACCCTAATTGGGCGGACTTCATACCCGAATTCAAGGAACCTGCGAAGAAGCGTCACCTGCCGACGCATGAAGACTGCTCTCGACTCGACCCGGAGAAGATTGCCTCTTATGTCATGGCTGGCGGTGTTCTTGGTGCGATGCCGGGTTACGAGGAGCGTCCTGGACAGATTGACATGCTAAAGGCGATCGTCCGTGCCTTCAATTCGCGCGAGCACCTGATGATCGAGGCTGGTACGGGGGTCGGCAAATCTCTCGCCTACCTCCTGCCGGCGATGCATTGGTCGCTGGTGAACGATACGCCTGTAATTGTCTCGACCGCTACGCGTAATCTTCAGAGCCAGCTTGTGGGGTCTGACATACCCAAGGCCTTGTGCACACTTGGCGAGTGCGCTGCGAATTTCAAGGTTGCGCTTCTCAAGGGGCGCGGCAACTACCTCTGCCTGCGCGCGCTCGCCGAATTCTTCGCGCCAGGCTTCTGGACAATGTCGCGAGAAGAACAGGACGAGATGCCGCGTTTTATCGAATGGCTCACCTCCACGCGTGACGGTGATCTCGACGACTATGACGGCCTGCCGCGTAGTCTTCTTACTTGTCCTGGCGAGGAATGCAGCGGAAGACGCTGTCCGTATTATTCGCGCTGCTTTGTCTACCATGCGCGGAAGAACGCGTCTGACGCGCATCTTGTCGTGGTGAACCACGCGCTCGTCCTTGCCGAGGCATCCGCGCCGGGTAGCGGGCTTCTGCCGTCGTACGGGCGGCTTGTTCTCGATGAAGCGCACAATCTCGAGTCGATAGCGACTGATTTCTTGAGTTTTGAATTCTCAAAGAACGCCCTGACGCGAATACTTAACAGGCTTGTCCGCAAAGGACGGGGCAAACGCGTCGGTGCGGGCGGAATACTCTCGTCGGTCGAGCGTCAGCTGCAGAAGGGAGTCCTCGCCTCAAGTGCGGTCGCAGGACGTGTGGGGAAAATGCTGAAGGATGCGTCGTCGCTTGTTGTGCGTATCGTTGACGCGGCGGATGAGTTGTCGGATGTGGCGGAGAAGTTGCTGCGTCCGTCGAAGAAAGGCGAATGCGTCCGCTACCGTGTTGTTGTGGACGAACTTGGCGCGCCTGTCAGACAGCATTCTCTTCACGGTCTATTTGAACCGTATGCGGCGGATGCATGGAACGAGCAGCATTTCCTTGCCGTGCAGTCGCGCTTTGAGAGCGAGTTGGCCGCACTTGTGAATCTTCTTCACGACCTGCGCGATACGCTTGAAAATTCGGCTCCGGAAGGCGAGATGAATTATTGCGCCGATCTTGCGGCTCAGGTCGCGGGTGTTGCAGACAGCCTCGTTGCCTTTGCGAACGAGGCCAATTTCGCCATGCGCGGCGAGAAAGACACCCACGCGTACTGGATTGAACGCGTGCGTCTCGAAAAGCGCCCGTCGTTCATACGCCTTGTCGCAGCGCCGCTTTCAGTTGCGGAAGATCTGCACAGGATGCTTTACGATGTGAAAGATTCTGTAGTGCTGTCTTCCGCTACGCTTCGCGTTGGCAACAGCTTTTCATACATGGCCAAGCGGCTCGGTTGCGGCGAAAGGTTTCAGATGCTGACGGCCGAGAGTCCGTTCGATTACTTCCGTCAGGCAACTGTGCTCGCACCCGACTGCTTGCCCGATCCATCGTCCGACGCGGCGGCGTATTCCGAGGCGCTTGCCGCTCTCATGAAGGATCTCTTTGGCGCGACGCGCGGACGGGCCCTCGTCTTGTTCACGAGTTATGAGATGATGAAGTCCGTCGCCGCCCATGCACGCGACGAACTTGCCGCAAGCGGCATAAGGCTTCTGGTGCAGGGCGAAGGGATGTCACGCGAGTCGATGACGCGCGAATTGAGGCAGGGTGAATGCACGGTTCTTTTCGGCGCGCAGTCTTTCTGGGAGGGTGTGGATGTTGCTGGCGAGGCGCTTTCGTGCGTGGTGCTCGCGCGGCTTCCCTTTGCGCAGGTCGGCGACCCGATAGTTGAGGCGCGAAGCGAGAAGATCGACCGGGAAGGTGGAAGTTCCTTTCGCGATTACGCCCTGCCCGAAGCTGTGATTAAATTCCGTCAGGGCTTCGGGCGGCTTATACGCACCAAGCGCGACAGGGGCGTTGTTATTGTGACCGACCCGCGTCTTGTCACCAAGACCTACGGCGCAGTCTTCCGGAAATCCATCCCCGCGACTGTCCACACTGTAGCCGATGTTGGCGATCTTCTCGCTCGTGTAGTCGATTTTGTGTCGTGAGTCTAGTCTGATCTGCATGTCAAAACCGGGGCCTGTTTCTGCTTTTTTCAGTAGATCGATCCGCAGCAACAACCACGCAATTCAACGATACTATTACCTACTTGCGAGCAACCGGGGACAGCCCCCGAAACCGTTCCCGAAACCGTTTATCTCACGCCAAGTTCGCGAAGTACGCGAAGTAATAATTATAGGATCACATTGCGCACTTTGCGGACTTTGCGTGAGATATATTCGAAAAGCAACCGGGGACAGCCTCCGAAACCGTTCCCTCATGATTTCCGTACCTTTCTTTGTGGTGTTATTCAATTGTACAGCGGAAACGTTTTCTTTTGATCAATGATGTCCATCATGGTGCATATTGAGCCACCAAATAAAGCCTTAGCGACACTGTATCTCAATTTGTTGAACTCCATCGCCTCTGGAGTGTCAAGCATAATCGATTTCATGCATTGCGAAAGACGATCCATTTCGTTATCATAAGCCTCAATCAGGTTCCTCAATATTTCCTTGTATTTTTCCTCTCTCGATAAGGTCTGTTTGATGAAGGCACTTAAGTCTTCGCGAATGTTGTAGTAAAGGCCGCTTCGCCTTAAACGCATGAGTTCCTTTTCGGTGTCGCCGATGTCCTCCAGTTGCTGACCCTTTTTACCCAACGGGGCGTTCGCGACGAGCTTCGAGGTGGCGGACGTGAAGCGCGCGCTTGTCGTCGCGGCGTGGGGACGGCGGCGCTGGAACGTCGAGAACGGCTTTAAGGTCGAGAAGCACGGCGGGTTCGGGCTGGAGCACACCTTCTGCAACGACGACACGGTGGGGCGGAACTACCACGTCCTCATGCAGATCGCCTACGTGCTGTGGCAGGTCTTTGACACGGGCGTGCTGTCGCGCCTTTCGGAGGGATGCCGCAAGCCCACGCAGGAGATGTGGGCCAAGCTGCTCTTCCTGGCGCTGATCGTCATAGGCCTCGCATCCGTGCCGCGCGTCGCGGTCGGCAAGTTCCGCATGCGGCGATTCCACATCGTGGCCTGAACTGCGACGGGAAGCGGCGTCCCGCATCCCATGCCGAGGCTTCCAATCCCACATGTCTCATGGGGGAAAGGGGGCGGCTTGCATCGCCACAAGGCCTCTGCGTTCTCCGCGCCTCTGCGTGAGACAAAAAACGATGGGCTTGACGATAACGAGCAAGCACTTCCCCATAATTGGAATCTCTGGGCCTCTCCGTTGAGTTTTGACAGCAAAGGGCAAATTTAGTATAATGCCTCTCCATGAACCACAGTAGGGGCAGATTCAAGGACTGGATGGCGCTCGTCGTCGCCGGTTGCATGGCGCTCGCGGCAGTTTGCTGCGGGCGAGTTATTTGTTTTTGTTCCGATGACCCTGATGGATGTGGCGAAGAATGCCATGTGTGTGAGGAGAACCTGCCAGACGGCGTGTCCTCGTTCGATCCATGCGATCATCTGTCCCTTGGCTTCCTCGATTTCTGGGACGAAGACGGCGAGGTGACGGTTGACGGGAATGGCATCCTCCCCGTTGCCCCCGCGTGGGCGTCTGTCATCGCCCGAAACCAGATCCTTCTGCCGCGCCGCCCGACGTCGCGCGCACATGCGTCGCCGGGCGCGTCTTCAGACTCCGTTCTTTCCCGATTGCGCCGGATTCTCCTTTTGTCGTGAGGAATGCGTATTGTCCGCTCTTCTTTTCAAGGAGCGGCGATGTTTCCATGTTCACATTAAACGGGACACGTGT